>JBKOUP010000520.1:0-9496 GCA_046723495.1 Acidobacteriota bacterium | reverse complement strand
ACCTCGCCGCGTGGGGCTCGGTGCTGGTCCGCGAGCGCGCCGGCGACGCCGGCGCGCAGGCGAAGGCCGAGGCGTTCGTCACGCGGCTGTACCGAAACGTCGCCGTCCTCGACTCCGGCGCGCGCGGCGCCACGATGAGCTTCGCCGAGCGCGGCATCGGCGACGTGCTGCTGGCGTGGGAAAGCGAGGCCCACCTCATCGCCGGCGATCGCTTCGAGATCGTCGTGCCGAAGGTCAGCATCCTGGCCGAGCCGCCCGTCGCCGTCGTCGACACGTTCGCAGCCAAGCACGGCACGAGCACGATCGCCGAGGCTTACCTGCGTTTTCTCTACAGCGCCGAAGGGCAGCAGATCATCAAGAAGCATCACTACCGATCGCGAAGCGAGACGGCGGGCCTCTTCACCATCGACCAGGCCTTCGGCGGATGGCGCGCCGCGCAGGCCAAGCACTTCGCCGACGGCGGCGTCTTCGACCGGATCTACGGAGGCAGGCCGTGAAGCGCGTCCTTCCCGGCTTCGGCCTCACCCTCGGCATCACCATCACGTACCTGTCGCTCGTCGTGCTGATTCCGCTGGCTGGGCTCGTTCTGCGCAGCGCCGCGCTGACGCCGGCGCAGTTTTGGCGCGCCGTCACCGACCGGCGCGTCGTCGCCGCCTGCGCGCTGAGCTTCGGCGCCTCGCTGGCCGCGGCCGCGGCGAACTGCCTCTTCGGGCTGATCGTGGCGTGGGTCCTGGTGCGCTACCGCTTTCCGGGACGGCGTCTTCTCGACGCCATCGTCGATCTCCCGCTCGCGCTGCCGACCGCCGTCTCGGGCATCGCTCTCGCCGCGCTCTACTCGCCGCGCGGCTGGATCGGCCGCCTGCTCGTTCCCCTCGGCATCACGATCGCCAACACGCGCCTCGGCGTGCACGTCGCCCTCGTCTTCATCGGCATCCCCTTCGTCGTGCGCACCATCCAGCCGTCGCTCGCCGAGCTCGATCCCGAGCTCGAAGAGACCGCCCACAGCCTCGGCGCGAATCGCCTGCAGACCGTCCGCCGCGTCATCCTTCCGTCGCTGCGCTTCCCGCTCGTCACCGGGTTTGCCCTCGCCTTCGCCCGCGCCGTCGGCGAGTACGGCTCCGTCATCTTCATCGCCGGCAACCTGCCGATGAAGACCGAGATCGCTCCGCTCATCACCGTGATCAAGCTCGAGCAGTACGACTACGCCGGCGCCGCCGCCGTGGCCGTGGTCATGCTCGTGGCCTCACTGCTGCTGCTGATCTCGATCAACTTCGCGCAGTGGAAGGAGCGCCATGCGTAGAGCTCCGTCGCCGGCAACCGAAGATCCGCCGGTCGTGCGCGCGGCGTTGATCGTCGTCGCGGCGGCGTTCCTCATCGCCTTCCTGCTGCTGCCGCTCCTCGCCGTCTTCGGACAGGCGTTGGCGAAAGGCCTGCGCGCGTACTTCGCCGCGATCGCCGAGCCCGAGACCGTCGCGGCCATCCGCCTGACGCTCCTGACCGCGGCCATCGCCGTCCCGCTCAACGTCGCCTTCGGCCTGGCCGCGAGCTGGACGATCGCCAAGTTCGACTTCCCCGGCAAGCGCCTCCTCGTGGCCCTCATCGACCTTCCCTTCGCCGTCTCGCCCGTCGTCTCCGGCCTCGTCTACGTGCTGCTGTTCGGCATGCAGGGATGGCTGGGGCGCTGGCTGGCGGAGCACGACGTCAAGATCATCTTCGCCGTCCCCGGCGTCGTCCTGGCCACGCTCTTCGTCACGTTTCCCTTCGTCGCGCGCGAGCTCATTCCGCTGATGGAGTCGCAGGGCTCCGAGGAGGAAGAGGCGGCGGGGCTGCTCGGCGCGAACGGATGGCAGACCTTTTGGCGCGTGACCCTGCCGAACGTCAAGTGGGGACTGCTGTACGGCGTCATCCTCTGCAATGCCAGGGCGATGGGGGAGTTCGGCGCCGTCTCCGTCGTGTCGGGGCACATCCGCGGCGCCACGAACACGGTCCCGCTGCAGGTCGAGATCCTCTACAACGACTACCAGTTCGTGGCCGCGTTCGCGGTGGCGTCGCTGCTGTCGCTGCTCGGCCTCGTCACGCTGGTCGTGAAGAGCATCGCCGAGTCGCGCGCGGCGGCGGAGGGCGCATGAGCATCGACATCCGCGACGTGCGCAAGAGCTTCGGCCCCTTCCTCGCCCTCGACGGCGTCACGCTCAACGTTGCCGACGGCGAGCTCGTCGCGCTCCTCGGCCCGTCCGGCTGCGGCAAGACCACGCTGCTGCGCATCATCGCCGGCCTGGAGCGGCCCGACAGCGGCACCGTCACGTTCGGCGACGCCCGCGTCGGCTTCGTCTTCCAGCACTACGCGCTCTTCCGGCACATGAGCGTCTTCGAGAACATCGCTTTCGGTCTGCGCGTGCGCCCCCGCGCCGTCCGCCCGTCGAAGGGCGAGATCCGCGACCGCGTTTTCGAGCTGCTGCGCCTCGTCCAGCTGGAGCGCTTCGCCGATCACAAGCCGCAGCAGCTCTCCGGCGGGCAGCGGCAGCGCGTGGCGTTGGCGCGCGCGTTGGCCGTGCAGCCGCGCATCCTTCTTCTCGACGAGCCGTTCGGCGCCCTCGACGCGCGCGTCCGCGTCGAGCTGCGCCGCTGGCTGCGGCGGCTGCACGACGAGATCCAGCTCACCAGCGTCTTCGTCACGCACGACCAGGAGGAGGCGCTCGAAGTCGCCGATCGCGTCGTGGTCATGAATCGCGGCAAGGTCGAGCAGATCGGCACGCCCGACGACGTTTTCCACCATCCCGCCAGCGCGTTCGTCCTCGACTTCATCGGCTCCGTGAACCAGTTCCACGGCCGCGTCGTCGAGGGGCGGGCCACCTTCGGCGACGTCGCCGTCGACTCTCCTCCCGACCTGCAGGACGGCGCCGCCGTCAGCCTCTTTTTCCGCCCTCACGAGATCGAGCTCTCGAACGAGCCGGAGGCCGGCCGCTCCTTCGCCGTGTCGGTGACGAAGATCCACGCCACGGGCGCGACGGTCCGGTTGCAGCTCGTCACCGACGCCGGCGAGCGCATCGACGCCGAGGTCTCGGCGGAGCGCTTCGCGGCCTTGGGCATCGGGAAGGGGAGCCGCGTCTACGCCACGCCGCGCGCGGCGCGGGTGTTCCGCGCTTAACGCGCGAGCTCTGCCAGCTTTCTCAACCGCAGGTTCGGGTTGCTGGCGAAGTCGTGTTGCAGCCAGCCGAGGTGGCCGGCGCCGAAGATCACCAGGACGCGCTCGTTCGGAGAGTCGACCAGCCGCATGACGTTCGTGTAGATGCGCATGTTGCGCCGGAACCAATCGGCCACGAGGTCGGCTCCGGCCCAGTCGCCGGGCTCGCCGAGCTGCGCTTCGCGATAATAGAAGCCGACGTCCTCGGCGACTTTGGCGTCGGCATTCATGTAGAGCAGCGTCTCCAGGATCGTGTGCGAGGCCAGGTAGTCGTTCTGCGCCTTCACCATCGCGCCGACCTCGCTCATCAGCGCCTCGATCTCTTTCGCGTGGCCGCTGCCCTTCGCATAGTTCATCAGGCGCTGCCACGGGAAGTCTCCATCCGTGTCGACCGGATAGATCGCTTTGTGCCCGAGCTCCTTCGCCAGGCGATAGCCGATCTGGTCGTTCTCGTTGCGCGTCAGCGTGTAGGTGCCGGCGAGGTAGTCCGCGTACTGCTTCGGCACGCGCTGGCTCCAGACGTCGGCTTCGATAGCGATCTTGGTCGGATGGAAGCGCGTCAGCACCTCCAGGACCTGCGCGATCTCCGCCTGGCGCTTCGGCGCGAGCACGTCGTCCGCCTGCATGTTGAAGACGTCGCGGCCGGGATTGGCCATGTGGTAGACGCCGAAAACCAGCACCTCGGCGCGCGCCGGCGCGGGTTGCGCCGAGGCGGAAAAGGCGAACGCGCAGAGAGCGACGGCGAAGGCGATTCGGCGATGCATGGCCTATATATTAATGTTGTGAGCCCGCGTCACACCTCGTTGTGACGTCCCGCATCGCTCGCTCACACGCCCGCGTGATGCACTTCACGCATGTCGAAAACTACGCTGGCGACCCCGGTGCGCTTTGCGCGTCGCATCGCGCTGCTCGACTCGGAGAACGCCTTCAAGATCGGCCCCTACATCCGCGAGATCGAGGCCGGCGGCGAGCGCGTCATCAAATGCAACCTCGGCGAGCCCGACTTCCCGCTCCCCGCGCACATCGCCGAGGAGGTCAAGCGGCAGATCGACCGCGACCAGACCCACTACGTCGATCCGCAGGGCATCCTTCCGCTGCGCGAGGCCATCGCCAAGAACATGGGGGAGGCGCGCGGCCTCGACATCACCCCCGACCGCGTCGTCGTCTTTCCCGGCGCCAAGCCGCCCATCGGCTTCGCCCAGCAGGCCTATTGCGATCCCGGCGACGAAGTCGTCTACCCGAGTCCCGGCTTCCCGATCTACGAGTCCTTCACCCGCTACGTCGGCGCCGTGCCGATGCCGCTGCATCTGCGCGAGGAGGCCGGCTTCGCCTTCACCGGCGCCGAGCTTCTTCCGATGCTCTCCGACCGCACGCGGCTCATCTACGTCAACTTCCCGTCGAACCCCACCGGCGGCGTCGCGACGCGCGCGCAACTCGAGGAGATCGCCGCGGTGATCCTCAGCGACGCGCCCGACAGCGTCCGCGTCTACTCCGACGAAGTCTACGAGTCGATCCTCTTCGACGGCGCGGCGCACGCCTCCATCGCCTCGCTTCCCGGCATGGCCGAGCGGACGATCATCGTCGGCGGCGTCTCCAAGACCTACGCCTGGACCGGCGGCCGCGTCGGCTGGGCGGTCTATCCGACGGCCGAGGAGGCCGCGCTCTTCCGCAACCTCAACATCAATTACTTCTCGTGCGTGCCGGCGTACAACCAGTGGGGCGCGAAGGTGGCCATCGAGTCGCCGGAGAGCGTGACGTCGATCGCGACGATGGTCGCGGCCTTCCAGCAGCGGCGCGACGTCGTCGTGGCCGCGCTCAACGCCATCGACGGCGTCACCTGCCAGACCCCGCGCGGCGCGTTCTACGTCTTCCCGAACATCGCCGGCCTCTGCGAGCGCCTCGGCGTGATCGACGCCTACAACGCCTTGCCCGAGCAACTCCGCCAGCGCACCTCGCCCTCGACGCTCTTCCAGCTCTTCCTCCTCTTCGAGCACAAAGTGGCCACGCTCGACCGCAAGTCGTTCGGCCGCTTCGGCAGCGCCGGGAAGCACTTCCTGCGCATCTCCATCGCCACGTCGCTCGACGATCTCGAGGCCGCCGTGCAGCGCATCGCCGCCGCCGCGAGCGACCTCGCCGGCTTCCGCAAATTCATCGCCGCCGGGAGGCACCTCGCATGAACGCCGCGTCCCTGCCGGATCGCGAGCTGCGCGCCTTCGAGACGCTCGACGCCGCCTACCGCGCGCTCTGCGCGATGCTCTACAACTACGCGCCGCTCTCCGGGCACCCCGGCGGCTCGATCTCATCGGGGCGCATCGTCCAGCAGCTGCTCTTCGGCGCGATGGACTACGACGTCAGCCGGCCCGACCGCGAGGACGGCGACGTCCTCTCCTACGCCGCCGGCCACAAGGCCCTCGGCCTCTACGCGATTTTGGCGCTGCAGAACGAGATCGTCCGCCTGACGAACGCGTCTTTGTTGCCCCGCGTTGAAGATCAACTTCGATTTGAAGACCTGCTCGGTTTCCGCCGCAATCCGACGAATGCGACGCCGCTCTTCGTCCGCCACGGCTGCAAGGCGCTCGACGGACATCCGACGCCGGCCACACCCTCGGTGCGCCTCTCGACCGGCGCGTCCGGCGTCGGCATCGGCTCGTCGTTCGGACTCGCTCTCGCCGCGGTCGACTGGTTCGGCGACGCCGCGCCGCGCGTGCACGTGATCGAAGGCGAAGGCGGCCTGACTCCCGGACGTGTGGCCGAGGCGCTGGCGTTCGCCGGGACCGCGTCGCTGCGCAACGTCGTCGTCCACGTCGACTGGAACCAGTCCTCGATCGACTCCGACCGCGTCACGCGCGAAGGCGCGATGCGCGGCGACTACGTGCAGTGGGAGCCGGCGGACCTGTTCCGCTTGCACGGCTGGAACGTGATCAGCGTTCCCGACGGCAGCAGCTTCGCCCAGATCCGCGCCGCCCAGCGCCGCGCGCTGGACCTCGACAACGATCAGCCCACCGCGATCGTCTACCGCACCACGAAAGGCTGGAAGTACGGGATCGAGGGGAGCGCCTCGCACGGCGCGGGACACAAGCTCTGCTCGACTGCGTTCTTCCGCGCGCTGCCGCTGCCGAAAGACGAGGTGACATTGCTGCCGCAATGCGACGCGCACGCGCAGCGCTGCCGCGGCGGCGCCGACAAGGCCACGATCGAGCATTGCTATTGGGACGCGCTCTCGATGCTTCGCCGCTGGCTCGAGCGGCAGCGCGACGAGGTCGCATTCCTCGGCGAGCAGATCGTCGCGGCGCGCCAGCGCCTGGAGCTCGCCGCGCGCGCGCCGCGCCCGAACGTGCCGTCGATCGACGACGTCTACGTCCTCGCGCGCGCCTCGTCGCCGCCGCCCGAGCTCGTCCTCAAGATCGGCACCGACGTCACGCTGCGCGCCCAGCTCGGCAAGACCCTCGGATATCTCAATCGCTTCAGCGGCGGCGCGCTCTTCATCGCCGCGGCCGATCTCCTCGGATCGACGAGCATCAGCGAGGCGGGGAAGGAGTTCGCCGCCGGCTTCTTCGACGCCACGTCGAACCGCGACTCGCGCACGCTCGCCGTCGGCGGCATCTGCGAGGACGCCATGAGCGCCGTGCTCTCCGGCATCGCCAGCTTCGGCCGGCACCTCGCCGCCGGCTCGTCGTACGGCGCATTCCTCGCGCCGCTCGGCCACATCGCCGCGCGCCTGCACGCCATCGGCGACAGCGCCCGCCGCGAACGGCTCGGCGGCGACTCGCGGCCGATGATCCTCGTCTGCGGCCACGCCGGCCTCAAGACCGGCGAGGACGGCCCGACGCACGCCGACCCGCAGCCGCTGCAACTGCTGCAGGAGAACTTTCCGCCCGGCGCGATGATCACCCTCACGCCGTGGGAGCCGCAGGAGATCTGGCATCTGATGTCCGCGGCGCTGGAGCGGCGGCCGGCCGTGATCGCGCCGTTCGTCACGCGCCCGTCCGAGAAGATTCTCGACCGCGACGCCCTCGGCCTCGCGCCCGCGAGCGACGCCCGCCGCGGCGTCTACCTGCTGCGCCGCGCCCGCGGCCCACGCCACGGCACGGTCGTGCTGCAGGAGTCGGCCGTGACGTACGCCTTCGTCACCGAGGCCCTGCCGCGCCTCGAAGCCGACGGCATCGACGTCGACGTCTTCTACGTCGCGAGCGCCGAGCTTTACGACGGCGGCGGCTTCTCCGAGGAGCAGGCTATGGAGGCGATGGGCATCACCGGCTTCACCCTGCCGACGATGTACCGCTGGATCCGCTCCGACTTGGGCCGGGCCATGACGCTGCACCCGTTCGCGCACGGCACCTATCCCGGCAGCGGCCCGGGGCCTGTCGTGATCGCGCAGGCGGGCCTCGACGGGGAGAGCCAGTACGCGAGGATCAAGGAGTACGTTTGCGCACGACGATCGAGCCTTTCCGCATCAAGACCGTAGAGCCGATCCGCCTCACCACCCGCGCGGAGCGCGAGCGCGCCCTGCGCGCGGCCGGCAACAACGTTTTTCGCCTTCGCTCCGACGACGTGATGATCGACCTCCTCACCGACTCCGGCACGAACGCCATGTCGGCGCGGCAGTGGAGCGCGATGATGGACGGCGACGAGTCGTACGCCGGCAGCCGCTCCTTCTACCGTTTCCGCGACGTCGTGCAGGAGCTGACCGGCTACAAGCACGTCATCCCCACGCATCAGGGCCGGGCCGCGGAGCGCATCCTCTTCACCAGCGCTCTGCAGCCGGGCGACCTGGTGCTGAACAACATCCACTTCGACACGACCCGCGCGAACGTCGAGCACGTCGGCGGCGAAGCGCGCGACCTCGTCATCGCCGAGGCTTGGCTGCCGTCGTTCGTCCATCCGTTCAAGGGGAACATGAACCTCGACGCCCTCGAGGCCGTGCTGCGCAGCGAAGGCGAGCGCGTCGCTTTGGTCATGGTCACCGTCACGAACAACACCGGCGGCGGCCAGCCGGTATCGCTGGAGAACCTCCGCGGCGTGCGCGCCCTCTGCGACCGCTACGGCAAGCCGCTGTTCCTCGACGCCTGCCGCTTCGCCGAGAACGCCTGGTTCATCAAGCAGCGCGAGGCGCCTGACCGCACGCCGAAGGAGATCGCCCAGGAGATGTTCCGCCTGGCAGACGGCTGCACGATGTCGGCGAAGAAGGACGGCCTGGCGAACATCGGCGGCTTCGTGGCCATGAACGACAACGCGCTCGCGGAGAAGTGCCGCAACCTGCTGATCCTCACCGAGGGCTTCCCGACGTATGGTGGCCTGGCCGGCTACGACCTCGAGGCCATCGCCCGCGGGCTCGAGGAAGTCGTCGACGAGCACTACCTCGCCGACCGCGTCGGCTCCGTGGCCTTCCTCGCCGAGCGCCTCACCGAGCGCAGCGTCCCCATCGTGCAGCCGCCCGGCGGCCACGCCGTCTACGTCGACGCCGCGGCCTTCCTCCCGCACATCAAGGCGCTGGAGTTCCCCGGCATCGCCCTCGTGACGGCGCTCTACATCGAGGCCGGCGTGCGCGCCTGCGAGATCGGCAGCGTCATGTTCGGCAGCGAGACCCGCGCCGCCGGCATGGAGCTCGTCCGCCTGGCCATCCCCCGCCGCGTCTACACGCGCTCGCACCTGTCGTACGTCGCGGAGGCGTTCGGCGCGATCGACGCGGCGTCGCTGTTCGGCTACCGCATCGTGAACGCGCCGAAGGTGCTGCGGCACTTCACGGCGGAGTTCGAGAAGTTTGCCGCCGTGGCACACGCTTAGCTAAGATTGGCTCATGCGCCAGGTCAACGTGCATCAGGCAAAGACCGTTCTGGCCTGATTACGCGATGATCATCGGCAGGGGAATCAGGTCCCGGCGCATCGAATCGAGGACGAGACCAAGGGACTCGAGCGTGACTGCGCCAAGCAGCGTCGCGTCACCGGGTTCGCCAAAAATGACCGGCGCCGCGCCTCGACGATCGCGATAGAAATACAGCGCGTCCCCCCGCTCCCGCTCGATCGAAGAGCCGTCCGCGAGTCGGAAGTGTTGCTGTGAATGCGGTTGGATGCCGAGCCGCGACAGTACATCGCGCGGAACGACCGAATAGACCGCGCCCGAATCGATCAGGAATTCCACCATCTCCCGTGCCGCAGGCTTCTCGGGATTGCCGACGTCGACCTTCAGGACGGTCAGTCCCATGCCTGCGATTCTACGCCGTCGCCGCCATCGCCGGCAGGTACGTGCACACCGGATCCGAGGCGAAGACGTCCCCCGTCACCGACCAAGCCCGCGAGCGCGAGCCTCCGCAG
>JBKOUP010000214.1:0-13964 GCA_046723495.1 Acidobacteriota bacterium | reverse complement strand
ACGACGTGGCGATATGAACGAAGCCTGGCTCGATGTCGCCCACCGCATCGCCGCGACGCTCTGCCGCGACGCGCTGCGCTCCGACGGCCGCTGCAACTGGCTCGGCGACGCCATGGACACGGCCACCGGACAGATGCGCAGCGTGCACCGCTCCTGCGGCGGCGATCTCTACGCGGGCACGTCGGGCATCGCCCTCTTCCTCGCCGAGGTCGAGCGTTTCCGTCCCGATCCGCTCCTGCGCGCCACCGCCCGCGGCGCGATCGAGCATGCCCTGCGCTCCGCCGACGGCGGCGCCGGCTTCTACCACGGCGCGACCGGCGCCGGTTACGCCGCCGCGCGCATCGGCGAGTTGATGGAGGAGGAGGCGCTGATCGAACGTGGCCTCGAGCTCGTGGAGCGCTCCACCGCGCTCGACGACGCTTCGCCGATCGACGTCCTCACCGGCGCCGCCGGCACGATCGGGCCGCTGCTGGCGCTGCATGCGAAGTACAAGCGCGACTGGATGCTCGACCGCGCCTTGGCCGCCGGCGATCTCGTCGTCCGCCGCGCCCGTACGAACGGCGATGCGGTCTCCTGGTCCGTCCTCGGCGACGCGTGGGCGGTGGCGGACCTCACCGGCTACGCGCACGGCGCGGCCGGCTTCGCCCTCGCGCTCTTCGAGCTCGGGCACGCTACCGGCGAGGAGCGCTTCGCCGCGACGGCCGAGGGGGCGCTGGCGTACGAGCGCGGGCTCTTTTCGCCGCAGCAACAGAACTGGCCCGACTTCCGCCGCACCGCGCCGAACATGCCCCAGCAGCAGCCGAGCTACGCCGTCGGCTGGTGCCACGGCGCGTCCGGCATCGGCATGGCCCGGCTGCGGCTGTACAAGCTGACGCAGCGCCCCGACGCGTGGGAGGAGGCCACGGCGGCGCTGCGCGGGACGTACACGCCGCTGTCGACGCTGGCGCCGAATTCGATGTTCGCGCTCTGTCACGGCGCCGCCGGCAACGCCGAGCTGTTCATCGACGCCGGCCAGATTCTCGGCGACGCCGGCTACACCGCGATTGCCGAGGCCATTGGACGGCAGGGCATCGAGCGCTTCCACGCGCCGCGGCGGCCGTGGCCGTCGGGGCTGACGACCGGCGGGCAGACGCCGGGACTGATGCTCGGCCTCGCCGGCATCGGCTATTTCTATCTGCGGTTGTACGACAGCGCCAGCGTGCCGTCCGTGCTGGTCGTCGGACCCCCGTCATCCTGACCGCAGCGAAGGATCTCTCGGCATATGTGGCGCGGACTTCAGTCCGCGCGGGCGGGATGAATCCCGCCCCGGGCGGGATGAATCCCGCCCCACATTTCTTCGCCGCGCTCAGGACGACGCATTGCGCAGGACCGCGAGCGTCTTCTCCGCCGCGACGTCCCAGCGCAATTCCGCCGCGCGTTTGTGTCCACGGGCGATGAGCTCCGCGCGCAGCGCGGCGTCGCCGAGGACGCGCTCGATCTGCCGGGCCAGCTCGCGCGCGTCGTGCGGCTCGAAGTAGAGCGCGGCGTCGGCGCCGATCTCCGGCAGCGACGACGAGCGCGCCGCGATCGCCGGAACGCCGTACGCCATCGCTTCGCCGAGGGGGAAGCCGAAGCCTTCGTAGATCGAGGGGAAGACGAAGAGCTCCGCGTTTTTGTAGACCGATGCCAGCCGTGCCGAGTCGAGGTAGTCGAGGTGGATGACGCCGGGCTCCTTCAGGCGCTTGGCGATGTCCTCGGCCTTCCAGCCGATCTTGCCGACGATGACGAGGTTTCCGTCGTAGTCGATTTGCTGGAAGGCGTCGAGAAGGACGGGAAGGTTTTTTCTCGGCTCGATGGTGGAGACGAAGAGGATGTAGCGCCGCGGAAGGCCGGGCTCGGGCTCGGGCGCGGACTCGGGCTCGGGAATGCCCGAACGAACTGCGACGACGCGGCGCGGATCGGCCTCGTAGTAACGCAACACATCGCTGCGCGTCGATTCGGAGACGCAGATGACCGCGTCGGCCTGCGCGATCTCGCGCTGCATGTGCTGCTCCAAATTCGCCAGCGTCTCCTTCTGCAGCAGCTCCGGAAAGCGCTTGTACGTCAGGTCGTGGATCGTGATCACCCGCCTGCGCGCGGCCGCGCCGAGGAGGCGGGGGAGAAAGTAGTTCGCCCCCCACATCACGTCGACGCCGGCGAGCTTCATCCACAGCACGTACGCGGCGGCGGTGAGCGGACGGAGGAAGCGCCTCTTCGGAAAGCCGCGCAGGTCGAACCAGCAGAGGCGGGCGTTCTTCGGAAGATCGGCGTGGAGGTGCGGCCCCTCGTCGGTCACGCGGGCGTCGCCGAAGAGCCAGAGCTCGACGTCGTCGCGCTTCCCGATCTCGTGCAGCAGGTGATAGAGATACCAGCCGACGCCGGTGAGGGGCTCGTAAAACGGGCGGACGTCGACGCCGATGCGCAGCGGCCGCTCGCGCCGCAGCGCGGCGTCGCGGACGCGGCGGAGCGCATCGGCGACGGCGTGGCCCAGAGTGTGGAGAATGATGCGGAACATCGGCGCGCGGATCGTAGCGTGAAAAAGCTTCTCCTCATCCTGCTTGTCCTCGCGGCCATCGTCGCCGCCGGCGCGATCTATCTGCGTGCGACGACGCCGTCGCAATCGCGCGGCGTGGCCTTTCCGCTCCGCGCCGCCGATCACGAGATCCTCACTCACGTCCCCGCGGACGCCGAGGCCTTCGCCCTCGTCCCGAACGCGGCGGCGCTGGAGGGGAAGCTGCGCGCGAACCCCGTCACGCGCGACGCCGCCGACTCGTGGTCGCAGAAGCAGCGCCTCCCGCGTCCGTGGATGATCGGCGGCGCCGACCTCCTGGCCTGGCGCAGCGAAGGGCGCACGCGCTACTACCTCCGCCTCGATCCCGTGCGCGCCTTCGTCGTGCGCACCTACACGATGATCGCCGGCGGCAGCGACACGATCCTCATCAACGCGCCGGCCGAGGCGGCGCTCGCGCCCGAGGAGCTGCAGCGCATCGAGGCCATGGCGAGCAGACTGCCGGCGGCCGACGCCTTCGTCGTCCAGCGCGTCGCCGGCCGCGGCGCCTTTCCCCCGATCGCGCGGCCCGCGGTCAGCTCCATCGCCGTGACGCCCGCGGCCATCCGCATCGTCTCCCGCGCGGCGAGCGACGAGCCGCCGTCGTCGCCGCTGGCCGCGTCCTTCCCGAAGTCCGCCGTCCTCGCCGCCGCCTTCCGCGAGCCGCCGCGCATCGTCGACGATCTCAACCGTCTCCTCGGCGTGAAGGTCGCGGCGCTCCTCGCCGGCGGCGGCTCGCTGGCGCTCTACGATGTCGAGCTCGGCAAGCTCCTCCCGCGCCCCATCGGCGTCTTCGCCGTTCCGGCCGAGCGCCGCGCCGCCTTCAACGACGTCGTCGACCTCGCCAAACAGGGGCAGTCCCTCGGCTACGAGGTCCGCACCGCCGAGCGCGGCGGCCAGCTCCTCCTCTCCTTCGACCGCTCGCTCGACCTATATCTAAAGGATACGTTCGAGCCGCGGCAGTTCCCCTCGGCGCGTTGGGCCGTGCGCGCCGACGCCGCCCGCCTCGTCCCCATCCTCAGCCGGCTCCGCGACAACCTCGGCCTGCGCATCGCCTCGCCGAGGATTTTCCGCGGCGCGCGCGACGCCGAGCGCTGGATCGCCGCCCTCGGACGGGCCGCGTCGATCGAGGCGGTCGACAGCACCGACGGCAGCGCGGAGCAGCTGAGCGTCGATATTGCAGCGCCGAAATAACGTTCCGGCGCAGGGGGTTAGGGCCGAGGCTGTCATGCAGGACACCCGCAAGTTCATCGACCTCGACGACATCGACGAGAACGGCCCGCAGTCGTATCACGCCACGTTCGAGATCCCGGCCGCGGAGCTGGAGCGCGACGAGCTCGCCGCCGTCGGCCCCGTCACGATCGACGCCCACGTCGAGCAGGGCGACTCCGCCGGCACCTACAGGGTCGACGGCAGCGTCGCCTTCACCGCCGATTTCCACTGCGCGCGCTGCCTGGAGCCGTACCCGATTGCGAATACGAGCGCGTTTCATCTAACATTCGCCCCTCGTCCTGAAGCATCCGAGGAAAATCAAGAGATCGAGGTCGGCCCGGACGAGCTCGACGTGGAGTTTTACTCGGAGCGGTCGGTTCCGCTGAAGCAGTTGGCGGCGGAGCAGATTCAGCTCTCGATTCCGATGAAGCCGTTGTGCGACGAGAGCTGCCTCGGCCTCTGCCCGCAATGCGGCGCGAATCGGAACCGGGAGTCATGCTCGTGCCAGGGCTCGGTCGTCGACGAGCGCTGGGGCGCGCTGCAGGACATCCGGGAGCAGTTGGCAAAGAAGAAAAACGTTTAGGGAGCTCACAATGCCAAATCCAAAACGCCGCCATTCGAAGGCCCGTACCCGCTCGCGCCGCGCGCACGACTTCCTGGAGTCGAAGTCGATGTCGACGTGCCCGCAGTGCCATGAGGCCAAGTTGCCGCACCGGGTCTGCCCGAAGTGCGGTTACTACAAGGGCCGCGAAGTCATCGCCGTCAAAGACGCGCTGTAATCCGTGAGCACCGTCGTCCGCATCGCCCTCGACGCCATGGGCGGCGATCACGCGCCGGCGGAGATCGTCAAGGGCGCGCTCCTGGCCGTGGCCGAGTACCCGGTGGAGGTGCTGCTGGTCGGCCAGGAAGAGGTCGTGCACAAGGAGCTCGCCGCCGCCGGCGAGACGACGCCTCGCAGCATCGAGGTCGTCGACGCCCGCGAAGTCGTGGAGATGGACGACACGGCCATCGCCCCGATCCGCCGGAAGCGCAACTCCTCGATCCGCATCTGCGCGAACCTCGTCTCCGAGGGGCGCGCCGACGCCTTCGTCTCCGCCGGCAACACCGGCGCGACGTGGACCTCGGCCCGCGTGGTGATGGGGATGATCGAAGGCGTCAGCCGCCCCGCGCTGGCCGCGATCCTCCCGAACGCGAAGGGGCACACGCTGCTGCTCGACGTCGGCGCGAACGTCGACGCCAAGCCGAACCACCTCCGCGAGTTCGCCGTCATGGGGCACTTCTACGCGCAGATGGTCTTCGGGATCGAGTCACCGCGCGTGGGGCTGCTGTCGATCGGCGAGGAAGAAGGAAAGGGCAACGAGCTGACGAAAGAGGTCTTCCGCGTGCTCAAGGAGACGGGCCTCAATTTCATCGGCAACGCCGAAGGCCGCGACGTCTACAACGGCAACGCCGACGTGGTCGTCTGCGACGGCTTCATCGGCAACGTGGTGCTCAAGGCTTCCGAAGCCCTCGGCGAGATGGTCAGCCGGACGATCCGCGAGGAGCTGATGCGCAACTGGCGGCGCAAGCTCGGCGGCCTCCTGGCCCGCAGCGCCTTCGACGAGCTGAAGGCGCGCATGGATTACTCGGAGTACGGCGGCGCCCCGCTCCTCGGCGTGAAGGGCGGCTGCATCGTCTGCCACGGCCGCTCGAACGCGAAGGCGATCAAGAACGCCGTGCGCATCGCGCGCGGCTTCGCCCTGAACCGCATCGACGAGAAGATCCAGGAGCGGGTCAGCGATCTCCACTCGCGCGAGCACGAGTCCCGGGTGCTGGCGACGCAGGCGGCGGCTCCCACAGCTTGAACCAGTGCAGCAGCCAGTGTCCGGCGATCTTCTCCCGGAAAAATCGTTCGTGCTCCCACTCCGTCGCGGCCATGGTGAGCAGGCACTCGACGAGCTCCTCGTGCCCGCAGTCGCGCGCATAGACCGCGGCTTCCTCGTACTCGACGATGTTGTGCCGCTCCAGCCGCCCCGCGCCGTACATCGGCACGAACCAGCCGCCGACGTGGCAGAGCCCGGCGATGATCTTGCCGATGCAATAGAAGATTGCCTCGCGTTTCCGGTTCGGACGCGCACCGAGGTCGCGGAGCATCGCGCCGACGAGCTCGCGATGATGCCACTCCTCGGCCTCGATGATCTTGATCCGCTCGCGCTCCGCCGCGTCGCGCACGCTGTGCCAGTGCCCGCGATAGGCGTGGCCGGCGGCGAGCTCGCCGGAGTACGCGCCCTGGAGTTGGCGGACGAGTTTTTCGAGCGACATCGGCGCCGATTGTATGATTCGCGCTCAAAATCATGGATCACGAAACCGCGTTCGTTTTCCCCGGCCAGGGAAGCCAGTTCGCCGGGATGGGAAAGGATGTCTACGACGCGTTCCCCGCCGCGCGCAAAGTCTTCGACGACGTCGACGCCGCGCTCGGCTTCCCGATCTCGAAGCTCTGCTTCGAAGGCCCCGACGATCAGCTCAAGCTCACCGAGAACACGCAGCCGGCGATCCTGGCGGTGTCGTCGGCGATCCACGCGGTGCTCGAGGAGCGCGGCGCGACCCGGCGCGACGTCGTGGCCGGGCACTCCCTCGGCGAGTACAGCGCGATCGTCAGCGTCGGCGGACTCACCCCGGCCGAGGCGGCGAAGATCGTGCGCATGCGCGGGCGCTTCATGCAGGAAGCCGTCCCTGTCGGCACCGGCGGGATGGCCGCGCTGATCGGGCCCACGGTCGAGGAGGCGCGCGCGATCTGCGAGGAAGCGGCCGAGGGCGACGTCGTCTCCGTCGCCAACATCAATGCCCCGGGACAGATCGTCATCGCCGGCACGAAGAGCGCGATCGACCGCGCCATCGACGTCGCCAAAAAACGCGGCGTGCGCCGCGCGTTGCCGCTCCCGGTCTCCGCGCCGTTCCACTGCGCGCTGATGGAGCCGGCGGCCGAGCGGCTGCGCCCGATCCTCGACGAGGCCGAGCTCAGGGACCTCTGGTTCGCCGTCGTCTCGAACGTCGACGCCTCGCCGATCGGCACCGCCACCGCCGTGCGCAACGCCCTGCTGCGCCAGGTGGCCTCGCCGGTGCGCTGGGTGGAGTCGGTGCAGAAGATGATCTCGATGGGCGTGAAGCGCTTCGTCGAGATCGGCCCAGGCAACGTGCTCACGGGATTGATCAAGCGGATCGACGCGTCGGTCGAGCTGGTGAATGTTTCTGATGTCGCGTCGATCGAGGCGTTCGTGAAATGAGGGCGCAGGGCGCAGGGCGCGGGGCGCAGGTGGTTGCCCGGGCCTCTGCACGTGCATCGGCAGGAACACCATCTGCGCCCCGCCGCCAGCGCCCTGCCCCCTAGTCGAAGGAGTCCCATGCGTATCGATCTCACCGGAAAGACCGCCCTCGTCACCGGCGCCTCGCGCGGCATCGGCGCGATGATCGCCTTGCGCCTCGCCGAGACTGGCGCGCACGTGCTCTGCGCCGCGCGCAGCGCCGCCGCCGTCAACGAGGTGGCCAAGAACATCGTCGACAACGGCGGCCTGGCCACCGGCGTCGAGCTCGACATCACCGCCGCCGACGTCCGCGAGCGCATCAAGGCCCTCCTCGAGCAGCAGTCGATCGACATCCTCGTGAACAACGCCGGCATCACCGCCGACGACCTCTTCATCCGCATGAAACCGGAGGCCTGGACGAGCGTGCTGCGCACGAACCTCGACTCGGCGTTCCACATCACCCAGGAAGTGGTGAAGAAGATGATCCGCGCCCGCTGGGGCCGCGTGATCAACATCTCCTCGGTGGTCGGGCTGATGGGAAACGTCGGCCAGGCGAACTACGCGGCCTCGAAGGCGGCGATCATCGGCTTCACGAAGGCGCTGGCGTTGGAGATCGGCTCGCGCAGCGTGACGGTGAACGCCATCGCGCCGGGATTCATCTCCACGGCCATGACCGATGCGATGACGGCGGAGGCGCGCAAGGCGCTCGAGGATCGGATCGCGTTGAAGCGCCTCGGGACGACCGACGACGTCGCCTACGCGACGGTGTTCCTCGCCTCAGAGCAGGCCGGCTACATCACCGGCACCGTCCTGAACGTCAGCGGCGGGCTGTACACCTGAGTCGCCGGCCTCGTAGCTGCCGAAGAGAACGCGGCGGGCGTGGCGTACGGCGAACTTCCATTCGCGCGTGAGCGTGTCGACGGCGACGGCGTCGTGCTCCGCGGCATAGAACGACTCGACCGGGCGCGCGTACGAGAGGAAGCGCTCGCGGCTCAAGAAGAGCTGCGACTTGTGACATTCGATGGCCTGCCGCTTCCACAGCTGCTCGCGCGGCGTGAGGTGGAGGCGGACGGCGGTCCGCTCGGCGAGGGAATCGCCGTGGATGACGTAGGTGACGATCGGCATGGCCTCGCCGGCGGCGCGGTGGATGAAGTAGGCGAGGGCGCGGTGGTCGGCGTGGAGGTCGCGCGACGACGGCGAGACGATGAGGGTGGGTAGGAATTCGTCGATCACGGCGCGCAGGGCGTCGAGGAGTCGGGGGCATCCCGCGCGCGCGAGCCCGGCGATTTTGTTGTCGGGAAATCCGAGGAAGCAGGCGGCGTCGCGCTCGACGCCGAGGCGGGCTAGCGCTTCGAGCGCTTCCTCGCGGCGCATCGCGCCCCAGCGCGCGCGGTCGTCGCGGCGGATGACCAGCTTCTTGTGCATGATCCGCTGCGGCCAGCCGTTGTTCTCGCCGTCGGTGGCGAAGACGACGCGCACGCGCGCGCCGCCGGCCACGGCGCGCTGAATGAGACCGCCGGCGCCGATGGCGTCGTCGTCGGGATGCGGCGCCACGATGAGCGTCCGCTCGAGCGTCGGTGCGTCAGACATCAGAAATCCCGGTCCTGCAGGCGGAACGGCGAAAGCCCCCGCGCGATGGCCGGCGCCCAGATAACGGCCACGCGCTCGGCGCTATTCGCGCGCTCGATGCGGTGCGCGCCGGCGGCGAGCTGAAGCGGACCACGGACGACTCCATCATGAGAGACGATCACATACTCTCCAGGAACGGCGATGGTAACCGATCCATCCGCTTTGATCCACTGCCCGGCCGCGCGCAGGCGGCCGAGGTCGAGGAAATTCGCCGAGAGAAAGGCGCGGGCGCGGGGCGGCCAGAACTCGCCGTCGGCCTGCGCGGCGTAGCAGCGCCGGGCCACGACGTCCTCCGGCACGGTGTCGGCGATCATCCCGCGGATCATCTGGTTGCGCGTGATGAACTCGAAGATGGGATAGCTGGGCCGCCGGCGGAAGATGGTCTCGCCTTTGATGTCCATGAGGTACTCGCCGGGTCTCGTCAGCTTCAAAACCTGGCGGATCATGGTGATCTCTTCGCGCGTCTGGTTCTTGAAGCCGCGCGTCTCCTTGACGATGAAGGCGACGAAGACGAGGGCCAGCACGGCCAAGACCCACGTCCGCTTTCCGATCGCGGCGACGGCGAAGATGGAGATCATCGGCAGGAACGGCAGGTAGTCGCGCGGCGAGATGAGGATCCAAAACCCGCCCAAGGTCAGAAAAAAGACCGCCGTGGCGACGGCCCAGAAGAATCGGTCGGTGCGGGCCTCGCGCTTTCGCCAGGCGATGCGCAGGGCGATGATCATCAGCGGCAAGTAGGCGATGCGCGGCCCCCAGACGGCGGCGGCGGTGCGCGTGGCGCTGATGCCCTCGTTGAAGACGAAGTTGCAGTAGACGAGCTTGTCCCACGCGCCGTGCCGGACGAAGTAGAGGACGACGATGGCGGGAACGATCGCTGCTCCCGCGATCAGCGCCGCCGCTGCCGCGATCCTGGCTCGTTCTTTCTTCATGACGATGGTGACGGCCCCCGCGATGCTGAGCGTGATCAGCAGCAGCGAAGTCTTCATCGAGGTCGCCATGGCAAAGCCGAGAATCACGCCCGCCGCGAAGCCGCGCGCGACCGTGAGCTTGCCCCCTGTCAGGACGACGACCGCGATCATCCAAAGCGCCACCCAGAGGTTATCGGTCCGATACTCGAGCGACTTCAGAAAGAAGGGCGGGAGGAGCGAGAGCATCAGCGTCGCCCACTTTGCGACGTCCGCGTCATACAGCCGCTTTGCCAGCACGTACGTTGCCCAGAGCATGACGCCGAACAGCACGAGCATCGGCGCCCGCATGTAGAGGAGCACGTCCTCCCGCTCCCCCACCCATCCGAGGATCGGCGCGGTGACGATGTGAAAGAGGGGAGCGTGGTTGTCGAAGAAGTCGCGGTAGGGAAGGAGCCCCGCCACCCACCCCCAGGCGACGTGGAGGTGCTGGGGCTCGTCGGAGTCGAAGCGATAGCGGAAAAAGGCCACGGCCCGCATGGCCGCGCCGGCGGCGGCGAGGAGCCAGAAGAGGACGTGGCGCGCCCTGAGGGATTCGAACCCCCAACCGGCGGATCCGAAGTCCGCTGCTCTGTCCAGTTGAGCTAAGGGCGCCAGGGCGGCGGGAGTTTACACCGGCCGGGCGTGCGAATAGAATCGCGTGCCGCCCTGTTCTGCAGGGCCCTCGCCAGAATGCCGTTGTAGCTCAGCTGGCAGAGCAGCTGATTCGTAATCAGCAGGTCGCCGGTTCAAATCCGGCCAACGGCTCCAGCACCTGGCCTACGCAGCCGTGCTCCGGACCAGTCAAGGAGTCGAAGATCGATCGCAGATGCCTTCGATAGTCGCTCGAAGTCCCGCTTGTTTCGGGTCACGAGGGGAAGCTGGCGTGACACTGCGATCGAGGCGATCAGCAAGTCGCCGAGCTGCTGACGATGGCGGCGTGAAACCGCAGACCAGATCACCGCCGCCACGCGGGCGGCTTCGTCGTCGAAAGGAAGCACGATACAGTTGGCAACGAGCGCCTCGAAAGCCTGCATCTGCCGTTCGAACGGCTTCCCGTCTCGGATCGCCACACGATATCCGCGCAGGCGCTCGAACACCGTCACCGCGGTGATCGTCAGCCGCCCGAAGTCGGCCATGTACTTCAGCGCCCGCTCGCTGACGCGACGATTTCCTCGGCTCAGCTCGGATAACGTGTCGGTATCGAGTACGGCTGGCTCACGTTCCATCGACTCAGCGTTCCCGCTCCCCGAGCTTTCGAGTCAACAGGTCCCGTTGCGAAGCCGGAATATCAGCGAGACTGGCAGCCGCCAGTGCAAGGATCCCGGCCGGTCCCGGAGCGATATCGACGTCCTCGCCGTAGTGCCGGCGCAGCAAGGCGATCACCTGTCCCTCGAAACTCCGGCCACATCGCTCCGCATCGGCAGCGATTCGCTTGCGGAGTGCAACGGGGATGCGAATGGTGCGTGCAATCGTCGATTCTTGCGGGTTGATAGCGGCGCGCGGACTCATAACCAGAATCGTACCAGATTGGTGTCACAGGTGCCGCCGCTGAGCCCTCACCGCGTCCGCATGGCCGCGCGCAGCTCCTCCAGCCTGGCCACCTCCCCCGGCGGGATCAGCTCGTTCGATCCGAGGGCGCGCCGGATGGAGTCGATGCGGGCCACGTGCTCGAGCGTCTCCATCAGGAAGCCGGCCTGCTCGATGTCGCGGGCGAAGCAGACCGCGCCGTGGAAGCGCAGGAGCACGGCGTCGTGTCCTTCCACCAGCGGCTCCACGCTGCGGGCCAGCTCCTCGGCCGTCGGCATCGCATACGAGGCGACGGGGACGCGGCCGAGCGTCAGGATCGCCTCGGAGAGAATCGGCTGATCGAGCGCGATCCCCGCCACCGCGTACGCCGTCGCGTAGGGGGGGTGGGCGTGGATGATCGCCTTCACGTCGGGGCGGCGGGCGTAGATCATGCGGTGCAGGGCGATCTCCGACGACGGCTTCCCGTGCCGCGGCGAGCCGTCGCGGAAAAGGCGTACGATCTGTTCCGGCTCCAGCTGTCCCTTGCAGCAGCCGCTCGGTGTGATCAGCGTGCCGCCGTCGTCGAGCAGCGCGGAGAGATTCCCGTCCGTCGACGTCAGGATCCCCTTTTCGTCGAGGCGGCGGGCCACGCGGACCATCGCCTGCTTCAGCTTGTACTCGTTCACCGGCGCGAATTCTATAAACTCCGGCGCCGTGTCGTCCGAATCGGAGCGCCTGCCTCGGTACGCGTGGTATGCCCTGGCCCTGCTGACCGCGGTCTACGTCCTCAACTTCCTCGACCGCACCCTCATCTACATCCTCTTCACGCCCATCAAGAAAGAGATGGCCTTCACCGACCTGCAGCTGGCGCTGCTGGGGACGACCTCGTTCGTCATCTTCTACACCCTTCTCGGCGTGCCGTTCGGATGGCTGGCCGACCGCGTGCCGCGCAAAGTCATCATCGGCGCGGGGCTGGCGGTGTGGAGCCTCTTCTCGGGGCTGACGGGATTCGCGCACAGCTTCTGGTCGATCTTCTGCTGCCGGATGATGGTCGGTGTCGGCGAGGCCACCCTCGGCCCGGCGGCGCTGTCGCTGCTGAGCGACTACTTCCCGCCGCGGATGCGCGCCACCTCGCAGTCGATCTACTCCTCGGGCATCGCCGTCGGCGGTGGCCTGGCATTTTTCCTCGGCGGCTGGATCGGGCAGACCCACGGTTGGCGCGTCGCCTTCTATCTCCTCGGATTTCCGGGGCTGCTCCTGGCGGCGCTCGTCTTCGCGCTGCGCGAGCCGCCGCGCGGGCGCAACGAGGCCCGGCGCGAAGCGGCCGACTGGCGCAGCCTCTCGCCGCTGCTCTACCTCTTCGCCGGCTACGCCCTCGTCGGCCTGGCCTCGAACAACCTCGGCATCTGGGGTCCGACCTTCTTCGTGCGCCTGCACGGTTTCAGCCTGCGCGTCGTCGGCACCGCGGCGGGCATCCTGTCGATCGTCGTCGGCATGCCGGCGATGATCTTCGCCGGCTGGTTCGCCGACCGCGTCAAGCGGCGCATGGCCTTCACCGCGGCCGCGGCGATCCTCTCCGTGCCGCTGTGGGTGGCGCTGCTCTTCACGAGCAACGTCGCGGCGCTGATCGCCGTCAACGTCGTGCTGTATGCGCTGGCCATCCTCTGGGTCGGCCCCGCCACCGCGGACGTCACGGAAATCGCCGGACCAAAACTGCGCGGCCTGGCCATCGGCGTCTTCTTCTCCATCGTCAACATCACCGCCTACGCAGCCGGCTCGACGCTGATCGGAAAGCTGAGCGATGGGTGGGGGCTGCGGGCCGCGCTGCTGGTCTGTCCGGCGGCGTGCGCGGCCGGCGCCCTCTTCCTGTGGCTGGGCAGCCGGCGCGCGCGTTCCGAAGCTGTTACCGCGACCGCACGTCCCGCACCAGCGTGATGCGCTGGGCGAGGTAGCTCGAGCCGTTCGGTTCGAGCATGACGTCGATCACGTCGCCGCGCTCGAGATTCGTGAGCGGGTAAAGCTGCCCGCTGACGTCGATGCGCGCCGTCGGATCGTAGTGGATGATGACCGTGTTCGAGGCCGTGCTGGGCTGGAATCCGTTCATCCAGCTCGTGCTGTCGAGCTCGATCGTGTGGGCGTTGGCGTCGATGTAGCGCACCGTGCCGCGCACCGTCTGCATCTGCGTCGACGAGTTGTACGTGCCGCTGCTGTTGCTGCTCATCGACCGCGTGACGGTGATGTCCTGCGCGCCGACGCGCGTCGTGCCGCCGTTGCTCACGCGGATGTTCACCTGGTCGCCGACCTCGATGTCCGCAGGCGCGTACGTCCGGCCGTTGTAGTAGACGGGCGTGTTGGCGCGGGTGTCGACCGTGATGTATGAGCCGTAGCCGGTATCGACCGTGATCGTGTGGTTGTGGGTGTCGACCGAGCGCACCGTGCCGCTGAGCACCGAGCCGCTGTTGTACGTCGGCATCGACGACGACGGGTACGACGACGACGACGGATACGACGACGAGGCCATGCCGCTGTTGATGTCGTACGTCACGTCCATCGACCGGGCCACGAGCGTGCCGTTGGAGTTGTTGCTGCCGTGCACCGTCACCTCGTCACCGCGCTGCAGGTCCTCGGGGTGGTAATTGCGCCCCTGGAAAGAGACCGTGGTGTTGTTGTCGTAGTAGACGCGCACTCTGCTGCCGTAGCCGCTGGTTCCTCTGAGGTTGTTGTTGTAGTTCGTCACGTTCGTCAGGTAGATCGAGCGGCTGTTCGTGTCCAACGAGTCGACCGTGCCGTGGATGTCATACGCCGAGTACGTCCCTGGGCCGT
>JBKOUP010000050.1:0-16192 GCA_046723495.1 Acidobacteriota bacterium | reverse complement strand
GGCAGGCCTCCTCCAGCGCCTCGAAGTCCTTCGCGTAGCAGAAGCGGAGCATGCGCTTGCCGGTGTCGGACTCGAAGAACGCCGTCCCCGGCACCGAGGCCACGCGCGCCTCCTCGAGCAGCGCCCTGGCCGCCTCGGCGGAGTCGCGGAACTCGTCCGGAATCTCGGCGAGCATGTAGTACGACCCTTGCGGGATCGACGGGCGGAAGCCGGCGTCGGTCAGCGCGGCGGCGAGGATGTCGCGCTTCTTCTGGTACGCGGCGGCGAGCTCGACGTAGTAGCTGTCCGGCACCTCCAGCGCCCGAGCCACGCCCCACTGCAGCGGCGTCGGCGCGCAGATGGCCAGCAGATCGTTCATCAGTCCGATGGGCCCGGCCACGCGCTGCGGAGCGACGACGTAGCCGATGCGCCAGCCGGTGATCGAGAAGGTCTTGGAGAAGCCGCTGATCGTCACGCAAATATCGCGGCACGATTCGAGCGACGCCGGCGACACGTGCTTGCGCCCGTCGCAGACGATGTACTCGTAGATCTCGTCGGTGAAGATCCAGGCCTCGTGCTCGCGGCAGAGCGCGCCGATGCGCTCCAGCTCCTCGCGCGTGAACATCTTCCCCGAGGGATTCGACGGCGTGCAGACGACGATGGCCTTCGTCCGCGGCGTGAACGCGGCGCGCAGGGCGTCGAAGTCGATCGTCCAGTCGGGCGCGTGCAGCGGCACGAATCGCGGCTTGAAGCCGAGGACGGTGAGCGTGTTCAGGTGGTAGCCGTAGTAGGGCTCGAAGAGGATGACTTCGTCGCCGGCATTGAGCGTGGCCAGGGCCGCGGTGGCGAAGCCGCCGCTCGACCCGACCGTGACGACGACCTCGGTGGCCGGATCGCAGACGACGCCGTTGTAGTGGGCCATCTTGCGGGCGATGCGCTCGCGCAGGACGTCGATCCCTTCGAACTTCGAGTAGGTGGCCTTGTGCCCGGCGATGGCGTCGCAGGCGCCTTCGACGAGCTCGGGGATGGTGGGGAGATCGCAGATCCCCTGGCCGAGGTTGATGCCGCCGACGCGCTCGCACTCGCGAGACATGCGCCGGATGTCGGACTGCACGAGTCCGCGTAAGCGGTCGCTGAGTTGATTCATGGTCTCAATTCTAAGACGTTTCGCGGCGCTCTTTCGTACTACCAGACGTCGATGCGCATCGCCACCCTCCTGCTCCTCATCGCCACTGCCGCGCTCGGCGGCACCTTCACCACGCCGCCCTCGACGACGAACAACGACGACTCGTGCGACATCGCCCTCCAGCCGGCCGCGACGCTGCTGCTGCCCTACTTCGAGGTCGATTTCAATTCGCCGCGGGACGCCGCCGTGCAGACGATCTTCACGGTCCAAAATGTCTCGTCGACACCGCAGATCGCGAACGTGACGCTCTGGACCGACTGGGGCTACCCGGCCTTCAACTTCACGATTTTCCTGACCGGTTACGACGTGCAGCCGGTGAATCTCTACGACGTCTTCGCCGCCGGCACGCTGCCGGTCACGTCGTCGAACACGACGGTGCCCACGAATCCGACGCCGGGCTCGCAACCGGTGAGCAACGACGCAAATCCGAATTTCCTCCCTGGCGCGGCCGCAGCCTGCTTCGGCCTGCCGCTGAGCATCAGTCCGCCGATCCTCAACGACGTCCGCCTCCTCTTTACGACCGGGCTCGGCGCCGGCTGCGCGTCGCAGGTCGGCGGCGTGCACGGGAACGCGATCGGCTACGCGACGATCGACGTGGCGGCGACGTGTGCGGGGAAGAACGCCGGATCGAGCGACTACTTCACGACCGTGCTGCTCTACGACAACACCCTCACCGGCGACTACCAGCTCATCGTGCCGCGCGGCGCGAAGAGCTACGCGCAGGGCGGGACGCTCGTGCACATTCGCGCCATTCCCGAGGGCGGCCCGGCCGGCACCGTCGCGCCGACGCAGTTGCCGTACACGTTCTACGACCGCTACACCCGCGCGCTGCCGGCGCGCACGGCGGACCGGCGGCAGCCGCTGCCGTCGGCGTTCGTGCCGCGCTACATCGAGAGCGGGGCGAACGGCTTCAACACGCAGTTCAAGATCTGGCGCGAAACGAAAAACGCCGGCGCGTGCAGTGGCACGGACGCGGCCTCGCAGACGAAGGACATGACGATTGCCGAGTCGGTCCGCTTCGACGAGCACGAGAACGCCGCCGTCATCAGCTATCCGCTCGGCCTCTCTCCGCGGCCTCCCCCTCCGACCACGACGGCGGCGATGCTGGCGCCGTCGACCTCGTTTCTCTTTCCGCCGAATCCCTACAAGGACGCCGGCGGATGGATGTACCTGAACCTCGACAACGGCGGCAGCGCGAGCTACTCGGCGTCGCGGCCGGGCTTCAGCGCGCCCGCCGTCGTCGTGCGCCCGAGCCAGAACTGGACGATCGTCTCGATGTTCGCCGAGCCGACGTACGCGGTCGAGCTGCCGGCCATCGCCCTCGGCAACGGCTGCTCGCCGGCGCGGCCGTCGAGCAGCACGCCCGGCGGAAACATCGGACCTGCGCCGAATCCAAACCCATGAAACGCTCCCTCTTCGCCTTCGCCTTGCTGCTGCTCGCCGCCTCCGCGCCGGCCGCGTCGACGACGAACAACGATGACAGCTGCGACATCGCCTGGCAGCCCGCGGCGACGCTGCTGCTGCCGTATTTCGAAGTCGACTTCAACAGCAAGCAGCCCGCCGCGCAGCAGACGCTCTTCACGATCCAGAACATCTCGGCCATGCCGCAGATCGCGCACGTCACGCTCTGGACCGACCTCGCCTATCCGGCCTGGAGCTTCCCCGTCTTCCTGACCGGCTACGACGTACAGCCGTTCAACCTCTACGACCTCTTCGCGAACGGCGTCGTCGTCGGCACCTCGGCCAACACGCCCATCGTGACGAATCCGACGCCGGGCTCCCAGCCCGCCGACAACGACGCGAATCCGAATTTCCTCCCGGACGTGCGCACCGCCTGCGCGAACGTGCCGGGCGCGCTGCCGGCGTCGCTCGTCAACGATCTCCGGCAGATCTTCACGTTCGGGAAGACGCCGGACGGTTGCCAGGTCGGCAACCCGCACGTGAACGCCATCGGCTACATCACCATCGACCTCGTGGCCACGTGCACGACGGCGAAGCCGACGTCGTTCGGATACGCGGCCATCCTGCTCTACGACAACGTCCTCACCGGCGACTACGAGCAGCTCGCGCAGGTCTCCGGCCGGCAGTACGCGCAAGGCTCGCCGCTCGTGCACATCCGCGCCATTCCCGAGGGCGGAGCGGCGGGCGCGGTCGTCGCCACCAGCCTGCCGTACACCTTCTACGACCGCTACAACGTCGGGCAGGCCTCGCGGACGATCGACCGCCGCCAGCCGCTGCCGAGCGTCTTCGCGCCGCGCTTCATCGCCGGCGGTCCGGGCGGGTTGAACACGACGCTGAAGATCTGGCGCGAGGGCGTGACGACGTCGAACGCCGCGTGCAGCGACTACAAGAACAACGCCACGCAGATCGGCGAGGTCGTGCGCTTCGACGAGCACGAAAACGCCACCGTTTATGACTGCGGCTTCCCGTGTCCGGGACCGCCGCCGGAGCCGTTGACATTCTCGATCCCGGCGGCGCGGACATCGATTTTGCCGGGGCTCTCGACCTCGGGCGACGTCGGCGGCTGGCTCTTCCTGAACCTCGACAACGGCGGCAGCGCCAATTACTCGACGTCGCGCCCCGGCTACGGACAGCGCGGCCGCGCCAGCCAGGCATGGGTGATCACGTCGATGTTCGCGGAGCCGACGTACGCGACCGAAACAGCGGCCGTCGCCCTCGGCAACGGTTGCACGCCGCGCGTGGGGATCTCGACGCAGCAGTCGCAGATCGGACCCGCGCCGAATCCTACGCCGTAGCGAACGCGCCCGCCCACCACTCCCCCTTCTCGCGCTCCTGCGCGAGGCGCAGCCCGTGCCCCGCGCACGCGCGCACGACCTCGTCCGCGCGGTCCGTGAGGATGCCGCTGAGGATCAGCGTCCCGGCGACGCGCGCGGCGACGCCGCCGAGGAGCGGGAGGATGACCTCGGGGATGATGTTCATCGTCACGATGTCGAAGCGCCCGCCGCGCAGCGCCTCGACGCCGCCGATGAAGAGCGGCATCCGCGCCGGGTCGACGCCGTTGCGGGCGCGGTTGTCGCGCAGGGCGCCGTAGGCGTCGGGATCGTTGTCGAAAGCGATCACTTTCGCCGCGCCGAGGCGGAGCATCGCTAGGGCCAGGATCCCGCTGCCGGCGCCGACGTCGAGGCCGCGCTTCCCGGCGACGTCGAGCGACTCGAGCAACTCGATGCAGAGCGACGTCGTCTCGTGCGAGCCGGTGCCGAAGGCCTGCTCCTGCGGCACGACGATTTTGTGCCGCGCGGTCTCCTCGGGAAACAGCCGCGCGTCCGGCGCGACGATGAAGGAGTCGCCGATGAGCAGCGGCTCGAGCGACTGCTCGTACTGCGCGAGCCAGTCGACGCGCTCGCGCTCGAAGGCGTGCAGATCGGCGACGCCGCGCAACATCGCCATCGCCGCCTCGCGGTCCTCGGCGGTATCGAAGTAGGCCTCGAGCAGGTTCGCCCCCGCCACGCTCCCTGTCGACCGCGTCAGGTAGAGCCGCGACTGCACGAGCTCCTCGGCCGCGTCATCGAACGAGATCTCGAGGACGTAATCGATCACTAGTCCTTCGACTTCTCCGGCTCGCTCTTTTCCTTTGGCTTCACCGTGGAGCGCACGACCATGAACTTGTTCAGCACGTCGAACCAGAACGGCGCGCCGAAGGAGACGGCGATCGCCGTCAGCAGCCAGCCGAGCCAGTGCGCCCACAGCTGTCCGCGAAGGTAGTCGCACTCCCACGAGAAGTCTTTGCCCCAGCCGATGAGGGTGCCGGCCTTGTCGAACAGCGTGTTGATGCTCTGGTCGAGCTTCTCTTTGACTGCTTTGACGTCGTCCGTCGCCGTATCCGTCGGCGACTGCTTCACCGCGGCGCCGGCCGAGGCGACGATGGCCTGGCGTACGGCCTTGTCGTTGGCCAGGCGCGTGACGATGGAGAGCGTGTCGATGTTGTAGACGATCGCGGCCACCGCGCCGAGGCAAAGGAGCACGATATGCGTCCGCCGCTTGAACCAGCCGGAGACGCGGTCCATGGCGCTGTTGTACCAATCCTCGATGTTCTTCACGGCCTTGTTGACGTCGCCTTCGGCCGTGAGCAGCGCCGACTTCAGCGCCTTGTAGATGTGCTCCTGCGCGCCGAGGGCCTCGAGCTCGACGTCCTGCGCCGGCGTCCGCGACTTGTTGTTGCGCAGCGTGTCCAGCGCCGTGCGCGCGTCCTGCGGGAAGAGCTTGTCGACGGAGGCGTTGATCTTGTCCACGCTCGTGCTGTCGTCGAGCTGATTCAGCAGGGCGATGGCGAAGTTCTTCGCGGGGATGTACGACGGCAGGTCGCCCGGTTTGGTCTCGCCGAATTTGCCCTTGTACAGCGAGCTCACGAGCGGGTCGTTGTAGATCTTGGCCACCCATTCGTCCGAATGCGAGAGAAGCTCGCTGATGCCCTGAAAGAGCTTCTTCGGACGGTTCTTCATGATGACCTCGATGAACTCCGTCGCCGCCGAACAGACGAAGCTGACCATCAGGTAGATGAAGACCAGGCCGATGGCGACGTCGAGCGTGTCGGAACCGAACATTCATTCCTCCCTGTAGTGCGCCGCGTAGTCGCGCAGGGCCGCCTCGATGACCTTGGCCGCGTCGTCGTAGCCGTACGCGCGGGCGATCTTCGTGCGCGCGGCCTCGCCGGGCTTGAGCTTGTACGTGGAGAAGTAGTGCTGGAGGCGCTCGACGAGGACGGCCGGGACGTCGCCGAGGTCGGCGGCCGAGCCCCAGACGTAGTCGCCCTCGAGCACGGCGATGATCTTGTCGTCGGCTTCGCCGTTGTCGATCATCTGCAAACCTCCGATGACGCGCGCGGCGATGAGGATCTCCGACTTGGCGATGGGGCGCTCGCTCAGGACGCAGATGTCGAGCGGATCGCCGTCGCCGCGCTCCGCGCCCGGCGCCAGCGCGGCCACGTTCTCGGCGCAGTAGGTCTGGGGGATGAAGCCGTAGAGCGCCGGCGGCTGCGACGAGGTCCGCTGCGGGCGGTCGATGCGCAGGTAGCCGCTGGCCTTGTCGACCTCGTACTTGATGAGATCGAACGGCGTGATCTCGATGTAGGCGGTGACGACGCGCGGCGCCCCTTCGCCGGCGGAGAGGCCGTGCCACGGATGGGGACGGAATCGCGAGAAGGTCGTCACTTCTTCACTGCGCGCGCCCGAGGAGTCTAACGCGGCTGCGGAAGTAGACGACGAAGAAGGCCAGGACGAAGGCGACGAGCCAGAAAGCCACGCCGAGGGTCGCCGCGGGGGCGTAGCGCATCGTGGCCGCCACGGCGTAGAGCAGCAGCGCCGCGGAGAAGCAGATCATCATGGCCACGCGGAAGCGCTGGAAGTGCTCGAGGAGACGGACGTGGTCGCGCGGCGCGGGGCCGGCGCCGAACATGGCCACGCGCGCGAAGACGGCCGCGCCGGCCAGCGGCAGCGCCCACTCCTCGTTCGTCACGATGGCGGCGATGGCCACGAAAAACGCGGCCGCCGCGGACAACGCAAAGGTCGTACGGATGGGCGAGGTGATCATCGGAACGGACCGCCGACAGTGTACCTCAATGTCCCGCCGCCCGCCTGCGCGGCTCGGGGATCCGGACGCTCTGGGCCGCGTTCCGGTAATGGGCATCGCCGGAGTACGTGATCGAGACCGTGTGCGCGCCGGAGCTGAGGTTCGTCACGGTGAAGTCGGCCTGGGCAACGCCGCCGGCCGCGCTGAGCGGCGCCTGCTGCAGCGGGATCGCGCCGAGCTCGGCGATGCTGACGCTGCCGGTCGGCACGGCCAGCGGCCCGCCGGTTACGGTCACATGAACCGTCGCCGTCGTGCCGTTGCGCTGCTGCGATGCGGAGATCGTGACCAGGCCGAGCCCCGCGGTCACGGTGGAGGTCGTGGTGATGGGGAGGAAGTTCGCGTCGCCGGCGTAGTTGACGCTGATGCTGTTCGGGCCGACGTTCGTGAGGTAGGCCGGGATCGTCCACCGCTGCGCGGCGCCGGTGAGGGTGACGCGGCCGAGCTCGCGCGCCCCCTCGGTGACGGTGACGAGGCCGGTGGCGTGCTCGCCCGTGAACGGCACGGCGGCGAAGGTCTCGACCGTGATCGGCGTCGGCACATCGAACGTGGTGTCGTACACAAAGATGTTGACGCCGCCCGGCCAGCGCATCTTCGTTCCCGGCGCGACGACGGTGATCGCGATCGTGCCGACGTCGGACGGAGAGCCGGAGATGAAGATGCGCACGGTGGCGGTGCCGGCGGCGACGCCGGTGACGGCGAACGACGTGGCCTTGCCCTGTGCCGGAATGGCCACGCTCGACGGCACGGAGACGACGGACGGATCGGACGAGGTGACGCTGACGCTGGACGCGCTCTGGAACGAGTAGAACCAGAGATTGGCCTTGCCGCCCGGCGTGAGGGAGAGCGCGTCCATGGCCACGTAGCCGTTCGCGGTCCAGCCGACGCTGTTGTTCGACGGCTGCGGATCGCGCTGTCGCGCCGTGGCCGTGACGGTGACGTATCGCTGCGGGCTGAGCGGCGACGAGACGTTGAACACCGTCGCCGACGCGCCGGGCAGGAGCTGCTGCACCGGCGTGCAGTTGCATGAGGTCGTCGAGGAGCTCGACGGGGTGCCGGTGAACGACGTGGTCACGTTCGTCGCCGCGCTCGGGCCGTTGTTCGTTGCTTTGACAGCGACGTTGCTGGCACCGAAATTCGAGAAGTCGAGGGCGAGGGCAAGGTCGGCGGACTGGTCATCGTCGTCGATGATCGCGAATCCGAGCGGCTTCTCGACGACGGCACCGGCGGCGTTGCGCAGCGTGACGAAGAAGGTTCGATTGCCGGCCGCGATCGTGTCGCCGTGGACGGGGACGTCGATCGTCTTCGAGGTCTCGCCGGCGGCGAAGGTGAGCGTGCCGGAGACGGCGTCGTAGTCGCTGCCGGCGCGGCCGGTGCCGTCGGAGGTGGCGTAGTCGACGGTGACGGGCTTCGACGACGGCGACGACAGCGTCACCGTGAAGCGCGCATTCGTCGTCCCCGAGTCGCCCTCGGCGACGCGGATGTCATTGATGCTCAGCCGTGTCGGCGGCAGCGGCAACGCCCACAACTCCTGGCCCGTCTCGGCCGTCGTCGGCGTGAAGTACAGCAGGTCGCCGGCCTGCACGAGCTGCGTCAGATTGAGCGACGACTGCACCGGTGCCACCTGCTTCGTTCCCGCCGCGGTGCCGTCAGTCGCCCACAGTCCGCCAGCCGCGTAGAAGTAGACGGCACCGGCGGCGGCGGTGATCGCATTCGGGAAGGAGCCGTTCGGTCCGGGAACGATGTCCAGCAGGGGGTGCGTCCCTTCCGGCGTGCCGTCGCTGATCCACAGCTCGTCGCCATTCGTCGAATCGCTGGCGTCGAAGATCACGCTCTCGCCGACGGCAGCGAGGTTCCCGCGCGGAGTTACGGGCAGCGAGTGCGTGCCGGCGTCGGTGCCGTCGCTGACCCAGAGCTGGCTGTTCGTGAAGAAGAATTTTCTGCCGGCCGCGGCGACGCGATCGGCACCGAAGATGCCGGACTTCACGATTGCAGTGCCCTCGGCGGTACCGTCGCTCTTCCACAGCGCATTTCCGGAGATGAAGAAGAGCGTGCCGCCCGCCACCGTGGGCGCGGCCTGCGGCGCGGCGGGAAGGTTCGCCGAGACGATGACCGTGCCGGCGGCGCTGCCGTCGGTGATCCACAGGGTCGTGCCGCTGAAAAACATCGTGCGGCCCGCGACGTCGGTCAGATAGACGCCGCTGACCGGCAGCGTTTCGACCGGCCCGCCGGGCGCGACCGTGGTCATGAACGTGGCGGCGCTGGTGAACGCGAAGAGCCGGTCGCCGGCGACGCTGTAGCTGAATGGCGGCTGCGGAAAGCGGCTGGCCAGTGCCGTCGCCGGTCCGGTTCCCTCGATCGTGCCGTCGCTGCTCCAAATCTGATCGCCGCTTCGGAAAACGACCGAGCGGCCGACCGCCGTGTAGCCGTTGGCGCCCGTCTGATCGCTGAGCTTGAACGTGCCGCCGGCCGTGCCGTCGCTGCGCCACAGCGCGCGAGTCACGTCGAACGTGGCCGGCGCCGGAGGAGTGAGTCCGTCCCAGGCATTGAAGAAGAGCAGATCGCGCGCCGCGGTCAAGGCGATCGGGAACGACGACGGCGCGGCGTCGGGGGCGATGTTCAGGAGCATCGAGGTGCCGGCGTCGGTGCCGTCGCTCTTCCACAGCTCGTTGCCGTTGAGGGCGTTCGCGCCGGAGAACCAGATCGTGCCGTCGATGTTCGTCAGCAGCGGACCGGAGGACGAGGGATTGATCGTCAGCCCCGCCGGCTTGACCTGCTGCGTTCCTCCCGGCGTGCCGTCGGAGACCCACAGCGTGCGCGTGCCCGAGCCGCCGGTGATGCCGGCGACGAAGTAGACCTTGTTGCCGGCCACGGCGAAGTCGGACACGTAATTCGAGAATGTCCTCACCAGCGTCGTGCCGGCCTCCGTGCCGTCGGTCCGCCACAGCTCCTGGCCGGCGGCGACGTAGGCGACGTTGCCGGCGGCGGCGATGCCGGCAATGGTCACGGAACTGCCCGGATGAACGTCGCGCACCAGTCGCGTTCCGGCCGTGGTTCCGTCGCTGAACCACAGTTTGCCCGAGTTTTCGAGCAACACGCCGTTGCCGAAGAGGGTGTAAAAGTGCCCGTTGCCCGGCGCCAGCGAATGCGTCCCGGCCGCGGTGCCGTCGCTCACCCACAGCTCGTCACCTTGTGCGCTGCTGCGGGTGAAAAAAATTCGGGAGCCGGCGACGAAGAGGTTCCCCGCGTCGACCGACGTCATCACCACCGTGCCGTCCGTCGTGCCGTCGGTCTTCCACAGCCCTCCATAGGCAGCGAAGTAGACGGTGTCGTTGAGCAGCACGAAGTTGTGCGGTCCGGACAGGCCGCTGTTGCGCGGAATGCCGAGATCTTTGAGGAACTGCGTGCCGGCCGGCGTGCCGTCGGTGATCCAGAGCGCGGGACCGTAGATGTTCTCGCCGGCCTCGAAGATCAGCTTGCCGTGGTAGACGATGCGGTCGCCGGGACTCGACGGATTCGAACCGGGATAGATGTCGGCCAGCAGATGCGTGCCCGCGGCCGTGCCGTCGGAGATCCACAGCTCTTCGCCGTGCGCGCTGTCGGTGGCATTGAAGATCAATTTGCCGTTGATCTCGATGAAGCGCCTCGGAACGGAGCTGCCCGGCTGATTGATGTTGAGGAATTGGGCCGTGCCGCCCGCGGTGCCGTCGGTCGACCACAGCTCGACGCCGGACGACGGCGTGGACGCGCCGAAGAAGATGCGCGTGCCGAATTTGAAGAAGCCGTACGGCGACGACGACGTCGGCGACGAGCTCGTGATCGTGTTGATGTCCTTGACGAGGTACGGCGTCTGCGCGTTCACGAACGGCGCGGCGAGCAACGCGAAAAGGGCGAGATTTTTCATGGTCAGTGGCGGACGGCGCGCGAGCGCGGGATGACCACGCGCACCTGCTGCTGCGAGCCGGCGACGTAGTTCGTATCGCCGAGGTAGAGAACGGTCAGCGCCGGCGTGGCCGGCAGGTTCGTGAGCGTCGTCGTGGCCACGGAGCGCGTGCCGGCGGCGGCGAGCTGCACCCGTGCGATCTCGGTCGTGCCGTTGAGGACGGCGATCGTTCCTGTCGGCGCGGCGACGGGAGAGCCGGTGGCGTCGACGTCGAGCGTGAACGTCCCCGCCGCGCCCGGCACCGCCACGAGCGTGGCGTTCAGCGTGACCTGTCCCGCGCGCACGAAGACGCTGCCGCTCGAGCTCTGCGGGAGAAAGTTCGCGTCGCCGGCGTAGTTGATCGTGTAGTTCATCGTGCCGACGCCCCGCGCGTAGAACGGTACCGAGACCGTACCGCTGCCGAGCGTGGCGCGGGCAAGCTCCTGCCCGTTCGCGGTGACCGTGACGATGCCGGTCGCCTTCGCGCCGCTGATCGGCGCCGAGCCGATCTGCACGACCGTGAGCGCGAGCGGCTTGTCGAACGGAATGGCCGTGGCGCTGAGGCCGGCGGAGATGCCGTTCGGCCAGCGCGGCGACGTGCCCGGCGCGACGACGGTGACGGTCAGTTTCACGAATTGTCCGACCGCGATCGTGGCCGTCCCCGGCGCGACGCCCGTGACCGGGAAGGTGATCAGCGAGCTGCTGACGTTCGTCACCGCGCCGAGGGAAACGATCGACGGATCGGAGGTGGCCGGCGCGACGCCGGACGAGACGAGCTTCGCCGTGATCGTCGCGGTCGCGCCGGTGATGAGAAAGGCCGCGTCCATGGCCATGGTCTTGCGGTCGTTGACGGTCCAGGCGGCGGCGTTGTTCGACGGCTGCGGATCGCGTTGCTGCGCCGTCGCCGTCGCGCTGAGGTAGTCCTGAACCAACGGCGGCCCGCCGTAGTTGCCGCCGGCGAGCTGCGATTCGCCCGGAGCGAGCTGCGCGATGGCGCAGACCACGCAGCTCACGCTGCCGACGATCGAGGTCATCTTCAGGACGATGCTGCCGGCGGCGCTGGGGCCTTTGTTCGTGATCGTGACGGCGTCGCTGAGACTCGATCCGCTGTCGCTGAACACCGGCACGACGCTCAGGTCGGCGGCGGCATCGTCGTCGTCGATGATGCCGGCGCCTTCGCTCCTGGCCAGACGCGCGCCGCGCGCGTTGCGCAGGGTGACGAAGAAGGTCCGGTTCTTCTCCGTGACGGTGTTGCCGTGGATGACGACGTCGATCGTCTTCGCCGTCTCGCCGGGCGCGAAGGTGAGCGTGCCGGAGACGGCGTCGTAGTCCGCGCCGGCGCGCGCCGTACCGTCGGACGTGGCGTAGTCGACGGCGACGCTCTGCGTCGGCGCGGTCGACAGCGACACGTGGAAGCGCAGCGGCTTCGTCCCGCTGTCCCCCTCGGCCGTCTGCACGTCGTCGACGGAGAGCGCGGGATCGGCAAACGGCAGCGCCCACAGCTCGCGCCCCGCCGTGTCGGTGTAGGCGGAGAAGTAGATCGTGTCGCCGGCCTTCGTGAACTCCTGCGGATACGAGCCGGCCGGACCGGGATTGAGGTCGACGAAGAGCTTCGTCGCCTCCGGCGTGCCGTCCGTCGTCCAAAGCTCCTGGCCGTGCACGTCGTCGAGCCCATTGAAGTAGACGACGCCGTCGATCGTCCGCGGATCGGGGAAGGTTCGTGCGAGTTGGAGGAGGAGCTTCGTCCCCGTCACCGTGCCGTCGCTCCCCCACAACGCCCAGCCGTCGGCGTTGTCGTATTGCGCGAAGACGACGCGGCTGCCGACGGGGACGAGATTGCTTGCATTGAAATCTTCGAACTTCACTTTGACGAGCGGAATCGTGCCCGCATCGGTGCCGTCGCTCGTCCAAAGCGTGCTGCCCGACTCGAAGAAAACGCGCCGCCCCGCGGCCTTGACCTCGGACAGAAATCCGCTTTCGGCCGGCAAGGCCTTGACTTGGCCCGTGCCGTCGAGCGTGCCGTCGCTTTTCCACAGCGCCGAGCCTTTGAGGAAGAAGACCGTGCCGCCGGCGTTCACGAGCGGCTTCGGCGGGCTCGAAGCGTCGTTCAGGAGATCGGGGACGATCGCGTAGGTTCCTTCCGGCGTGCCGTCCGTCGTCCAGAGGCCATAGTCGTAAACGCCCTTCGGCCCCTGGGCGTAGAAGACCCAGCGGCCGGCGACCGCGGTCAGGCCGAACGGATTCTTCGCGCCGAGGTGGATGGCCGGCGCGTTCGGGGCCGTGCCCATCTTCCACAGCGAGTATTCGTAGATGCCGAGGTCTTCGACGGAGGCGAAGATCGTGTCGCCGAACGGGAAGAGGTCGTGGATCTTGTACGGGTCGAAGCGATGCAGGAGATCGTCGGCCGGCTGCGTCCCGGCGACCGTGCCGTCGCTGCGGTACAACCTCTGTTTGCCGATGTCGTCGTCGAAGAAGAGGACGTAAGAGCCGCCGGGAATGAGCGTCGGCGGATGCTGTCCGCTCTCGCGCAGCTTGAACGTTCCCGCCGCGGTGCCGTCGGAGCGCCACAGCGACGACTCGGCGATGTTCGTGGTCGGCGAAAGCGTCCCCTCGGTGGCATAGAAGAAGACGAGATCCCGCGCGGGCGTGAATTCGCCGGGATTCGCCGACGGCGCCCGATCGCTGCCGATGTTCGCGACGATGTGCGTGCCGGCGTCGGTGCCGTCGGTGACCCACGGCTCCGTGCCGGTCAGCGGCGTGAAGCCGCCGAAGTAGACCTTCCCGCCGACCGGCCAGAAGATCGCCGAGACGATGGTGTTGCCGTTGATGCCGAGTTTGTCGGCGGCGTCGAGGCGCCGCGTTCCCCCGACCGTGCCGTCCGATACCCAGATCGGCTGGCCGGCCAGAAAATCGAACCCGGCGGTGAACATCAGCTTCCCGCCCGCGGCGGTGAGGTAGTTCGCTGGCTGATCGAAGAAGAGCTGCGTGCCGGCGTCGGTGCCGTCGGTGACCCACAGTTGAGGGCCATGAACGGGGTCGGTGGCGGCGAAATATGCGCGGCCGTTGAAGGACGTGATGAACGCGTAGCCGAAATCCCACATCCCCTTCGCGCCGGGAACGAAGTCGCGGACGAGATGCGTGCCGGCGGCGGTGCCGTCGCTGAACCACATCTCCCGGCCGTGCACTCCGTCGTTGGCGAGAAAAAGAACGCCGTTGCCGAACGGCGTGAGGCCGAGGCTCTCGTAATTGCTGTCGAACGCGCCGCTCGTGCCCGGCCGGATCTCGGTGACCATGTGCGTTCCCGCGCCAGTGCCGTCGCTGGTCCAGAGCTCCCAGCCGGTGTCGGGGGTGAAGGCCTCGAAGAAAAGCCGCGAGCCCGACGTGGTCAGCAAGCGGCCGAAGGCATCCGACACGTTCACGGTGCCGGCCGCGGTGCCGTCGGTCTTCCAGAGGCCGCCGGTGGCAAAGAAGTAGACGCTGTCTCCGAACTGCGTGAAGGAAGCCGGCGACGACGAGGCGCTGCCGGGATTGAGATCGGCGAGCATCTTCGTGCCGGCAGCGGTGCCGTCGGTGACCCAGAGCTCGCGCCCGTTCGTGCCGTCGTCGGCGCTGAAGAGCAGTTTGTTCTTGTAGACGAACCGCGCGCCCGGCTGCGACGACGTCGGGCCGGGATTGATGTCGGTGAGGAGATGCGTGCCCGCGGCCGTGCCGTCGCTGGCCCACAGCTCGATGCCGTGGTTGATGTCGCGGGCGTTGAAGACGACGACGCCGTTGACGGCGCGCAGGAGCACCGGGCTGGAGCTGGCCGTGCCGGGGACGAGGTCGGCGACGAGCTTGGTGCCGCCGCCCGTGCCGTCGCTGCTCCAGAGCTCCGTCCCGTCGGCGTCGGTAGTGGCGACGAAGAAGACCTTGTCGCCGAGGGCCACGAACTCCGTCGGCGCGGACGATTTCAGGCCGCCTTGGTTCGCGTTCGTGGTGTTGATGTCTTTGACGAGGTACGGCGTCTGCGCGGGCGCAGGGATGGATAGGAGAAGGGCCAGACCGAGAGCGGTTCGCATGGGCGGGATGGATGGAGCGGCGGCGAATTATATCGCGATGATCGCGGCTACGGTGCCGTGAAGAAATCCTTCAGCTTTTCCCCGAATCGCCGCGGCGCGGCCGGCTCCTCGCCATCGAGCGCGGCGTACTGCTCGAGCAGGGCGCGCTGTTCGTCGCTCAGCGAGGCCGGGATGCGCACGGTCACGTGCACGTAGTGATCGCCGCGGCCGTTGCTCTGCAGGAACTGCACGCCCTTGCCGCGCAGGCGGACGATGTGGCCGGGCTGCGTGCCGGGCGGGATGCGCAGCGTCTCCGCGCCGTCGATCGTGTCGGTGAGGATCTCCGCGCCGAGGGCGGCCTGGGTGAACGAGATCGACTGCTCGCTGTGGATGTCGTACTCGCGGCGCTGGAACTTCTCGTGCTCGCGCACGCTGATGAAGACGTAGAGATCGCCTGCCGGCCCGCCGTTGAAGCCCGCCTCCCCTTCGCCGGCCACGCGCAGGCGCGAGCCGTCGTCGACGCCGGCGGGGATCTTCACCGAGATCGTCTTCTCCTCGCGCACGCGGCCGGCGCCGCCACAGGTCACGCACGGATCCTTGATCACCTTCCCCGCTCCGCCGCATTGCGGACACGTGCGCTGCACGGCGAAGAAGCCCTGCGAGTAGCGCACCTGGCCGCGCCCGGCGCAGCCGCTGCACGTGACCGGCTGCGTGCCGGGCTTGGCGCCGCTGCCGTGGCAGGTCGGGCACTGCACGACGCGGGGCACGTTCAGGGTGATGTCCTTGCCGAAGACCGCGTCTTCGAACTCGATGGTCAGGTCGTAGCGGATGTCGTTGCCGCGCGCGGGGCGGGTGCTGCGGCCGCCGCGGCGCGTGCCGAAGAAGTCGCCGAAGCCGAAGAGATCGCCGAGGATGTCGCCGAAGTCGGCGAATTGGTTGGGATCGAAGCCGCCGAAGCCGCTCGTGCCGGCGTGGCCGTAGCGGTCGTACGTGGCGCGCTTCTCCTCGTCGCTCAACACGCCGTACGCTTCCGAGGCCTCCTTGAACTTGGCCTCGGCCGTGGCATCGCCGGGATTCTTGTCGGGGTGGTACTTCAGCGCCAGCTTGCGGTACGACTTCTTGATCTCGTCGACCGTGGCCGTGCGCTCGACGCCGAGCACTTCGTAATAGTCGCGTTTTTCGGACATGGATTTAGGGAACAGGGAACAGGGAACAGGTGACAGGTTCGGGCGGGGCAACCACCTGTTCCCTGTCGCCTGTTTCCTGTGCCCTGATCATCATTGCGGCGTTTCCGTCGGCGCGCCCATCTTCATCGGATTGTAGAGCATCACACTCGTGAGGATTCGCGCCGCCGCCTGCAGGTCGAAGATGGCGTCGTTGAGCCTCGCCTTCTCCTCCGCCGCCACCAGCTCCTTGGCTCGGGCGATCACCTCCGAGACCTTCTCGCGCTCCCCCTCGCCGAGCAGCTTTCCGAACTCGCGGAAA
>JBKOUP010000322.1:0-2382 GCA_046723495.1 Acidobacteriota bacterium | reverse complement strand
GTGCTGGACGAGGCGGCCGTTCTCGTTGAGGAGGTAATTGAATTCGCCGTAGCCGCCGCGGCTCGGGCTGTCCCACTCGTCCCATCCTGGCGGAACGTAGTTCTGCGCGACGGTGGCCGGATATCCGTTGAGGTATTTCCCCATCAGCGCGGTGCGATAGCCGGCGGCCTTCAGCCATGTGGCGACGGTCGATTTCTCGTTGCCTGCGGCGTGGAACTTCTGGAAGCCGCCGTCGGGCGGCTGGTTGCCGAGGGTGTGATGGTCGTGGACGAACTGCCCGCGCAGGATCGAGGAGCGCGACGGGCAGCAGAGGGAGTCGGTGACGAAGTAGCTGGAAAAGGTGGTGCCCTTCGCGGCCACGAGCGCGTTGAGCTTCGGCATGACGGTCAGGTCGCGCAAGGCCATGTCGTCGGTGAGGACGAAGACGATGTTGGGGCGCGGGGCGGCGGCGGCGGTGGAGGCGAGGAACAGGAGGGCGGCAAATCTGTACATGGGGAAGAGACGCGTGGCCGACGCACGCGTGTACGTCAGCGCAAAAACCGACAAAACAGCTCCGACACCGAGCGCACGATCAATCCCCGCTCCTGCAGCGCCACCGCGCGCGGGTGCGAGTTCGTGCACGCGATCGCCGCGAACAATCCGCTGGCCTGCAATCGCTCCAGCGCGTCGTCCGGCAGCTCGCCGTGCGTGGCGATGGCCACGAGCTTCCCCGCTCCGGCCTCGCGGTAGGCGCGCGCAGCGTTGAGCAGCGAGCCGCCGGTGCGGATCATGTCGTCGTAGATCACCACCGTCTCGCCGGAGAGCTTCGTGCTCACCGCCGTCACCTCCGTCTCCTCCGGGCCGAGGCGGCGCTTGTAGACGAACGCCGCGGCCATGCCGAGGCGGTTGGCCAGCGCCTCCACCCACTTGGCGCGGCCGGCATCGGTCGAGCCGACCACGAATGACTCCCCTCCCAGCTCGCGGGCCAGAACGTCGATCACCGGTGATCCGTAAATGTGAACAGGATGAAGGCTGCCTTCGAAGTAGTGCGGAATCCCTTCGCTGTGCAGGTCGAGCAGGAGGATCTGGTTCCCGAGCTTGGCGTCCGGAATCGACGAGAAGATCCGCGCGCGATTCTTGGCCGTGACGGCCTCGCCGGGGTGCGCGGCGCGGTCCATCGTCGCGTAGCCGTACCACGGGACGATGAGGGTCAGCGTCGAGGCGCCGTTCTCCACGATCGCGCAGGCCAGGTCGTAGAGCTGGAGCATGGCCGCGTCGGAGATCGTCCCGCCGACGGCGATGACGTCGCGCTCGAAAACGTCCGTGGCCAGGCGCAGGTAATGCTCGCCGTCCGGGAAGACGCTACGCTCCACGGCCCCGCGCTCGAAGCGGCCGGCCCGCATCAGCTCGTCGGCGAAGTAGTCGTACTCGGCAATCGAAAAAATCAGGTTCATACTCGGAACGTGCTCAAGTCTGCCATAGCAGTGCTGCTGCTGGCGCTGGCTTCGAGCGCCGCCGCCGACAACGCGCCCGTCGTCATCACCAGGAAAGGGATGGAGGAGGCGGCCCTGCCGTGGCGCTACGTCGACTCGCCAATCCACCCGGTCGACAACCGGCGCGTGAAGTGGCACATCGGCTGGTTCGAGGTGAAGACGCCCATCGGACCGCTGCGCGTCATGTACCTGCCGATCATGCCGCCGCTGCACTACAACTATCCATCGCGCGATTGGAACGAGATGCCGAACGCCTTCGTGCTCACCGGGATGCAGATTCCGCAGCGGCCGCCGAAAGAGGACGAGCCGAAGACGGACATCGAGGTCAGGACGAAGCGGGACCAGTAGCGCCGCGGGCCTCGAGGATCAGCCGCGTCTTCAGGTCGAAGAGCTTCGCTTCGAGCCCGACCGGATAGCGATGCGGATTGACGAAGCGCTTCACGCCGTCGTGGAAGCGCTCCAGCTGCGCGGCGCGGCGCGCGCGGATCTCCTCGATCGACGGCAATTCGTAGACGCGCCGTCCGCCGCGGAACACCGGCACGAGCAGGTCTTCGTGCGGCTCGTCGCTCTCGATCGTCCGCCGCCGGGTGAGGTCGAGCGGATCGACGATCGTCCGCGTCGGCTCCGGCGTCAGCTCGTCGAAGATCATGTCGGCATCGGCGAAACGGCGCACCTGCAGCACGCCCGGCGTCGAGATCTTCACGGCCTGCTCGGAGAGCTTCAGCCGGTGCTCCCACGCGCCGCCGTGCGGCCGCAGCGCGGTGAGCTTGTAGACGCCGCCGAGCGCGGGCTGGTCGAAGGCGGTGATGAGTCGCGTGCCGACGCCCCACACGTTGATCATCGCCCCCTGATCTTTGAGGCTGGTGATCAGGTACTCGTCCAGCTCGTTGCTCGCGGCGATGACCGTCTT
>JBKOUP010000072.1:0-14577 GCA_046723495.1 Acidobacteriota bacterium | reverse complement strand
GACGAGATCTATCGAAAGAGCACTATTTCCGCGGACTGAACGCCTCCCCCCGCTTCAAAAACTCGCCGTCGCCCTTCTTTCCCACGTACCTTCCCTCGTCAATGATCACCCGTCCCCGCGACAGCACCGTCTTCGTCACGCCGAGCACCTTTTTCCCTTCGTAGCAGGAGTAGTCGACGTTCATGTGGTGCGTCTTCGCGCTGATCGTCATCTCCTCGTCCGGATCGAAGATGACGATGTCGGCGTCGCTGCCGACGGCGATCGTCCCCTTGCGCGGGAAGAGGCCGAAGATCCGCGCAGGATTCGTCGACGTGATCTCCACGAAGCGGTTCAGCGAGATCCGCCCCTCGGCGACGCCGCCGTTGTAGACGAGGCTCATGCGGTTCTCGACGCCGGGGCCGCCGTTGGGGATCTTCGAGAAGTCGTTCTTCCCGAGCTCCTTCTGCTCCTTGAAGCAGAACGGGCAATGGTCGGTGGAGACGACCTGCAGGTCGTTGAACTGCAGCCCGCGCCACAGCTTCTCCTGGTTGAACTTGTCGCGGATCGGCGGCGTCATCACGTACTTCGCCCCCTCGAATCCCGGCTGCTCGTAGACGCTGTAGTCGAGGAAGAGATACTGCGGGCACGTCTCCGCGTACGCGGGCACGCCGGCGTCGCGCGCGCGCGTGACCTCTTCGAGGGCGTCGCTGTTGCTGAGGTGGACGATGTAGACCGGCGTGCCGGCGATCTCGGCGAGAGCGATGGCGCGATGCACGCCCTCGGCCTCCGCCTTCGTCGGCCGCGTCAGGGCGTGGTACTTCGGCGCCGTCTTCCCCTCGGCGATGGCGCGCTTGACGATGGCGTCGATCACCACGCCGTTCTCCGCGTGCATGCAAATCAGCCCGCCGCGCTCGCCCGCAGTCCCCATCGCTTTGTAGATCGTGGCGTCGTCGACGAGAAAAACGCCCGGGTAGGCCATGAAGAGCTTGAAGCTGCTGATGCCGTCGTCGATGCAGTCCTTCATCTCCGGCAGGCGCTCGTCCGGAAGATCGGTGCAGATGAGGTGAAAGCCGTAGTCGATGGCGGTGTTGCCGTCGGCCTTCTTGTGCCAGTTGTCGATGCCTTCGCGCAGCGACTGCCCTTTGTACTGCACGGCGAAGTCGATGATCGTGGTCGTGCCGCCGTGCGCGGCGGCGCGCGTGCCGGTCTCGAAGGTGTCGGAGGCGGACGTGCCGCCGAACGGCAGCTCCATGTGCGTGTGCGGATCGATGCCGCCGGGGAGGACGAGGCGGCCCTTGGCGTCGACGACCTTGTCGGCGTCGGCGTCGATGGAGGCGCCGATGAGCGAGACCTTGCCGTCCTCGATGAGGATGTCGGCGTTGTAGTCGTCGACGGCGGTGACGACGCGGCCGTTCTTGATGATCGTTCTCATGGCGGCGGATTGTACTCGCGCTATCGTGTGGGCCGTGCGCGCGGCGGTGACGTTGCTGGCCCTGATTCTGGCGGCGGTGCTGTACGTGCCGATCGCGCCGCTCGGCTTCGAGCCGGAGCCGGACCTTTCGTTCCGAGCGACGACGCACGACGCCTTCGCGCGAGGCATGCAGATGGGCTCCGACATCGTCTCGACGTACGGGCCGTGGGGGATCCTGCAGCGCGGCTTCGACCGGCGCACGGACGCGGCGATGCTCGCGGTCTCGGCGCTGCTGGCCATGGCGTTCGCCTGGGGCGTGACGTGCATCGTGCCCCACGCCGGCGCGGTGACGGTGGCGGCGCTGCTCGTGGCCATGGGCGGACACGACGCGCGCTTCACCGCGCTGGCGGTGCTGCTGATTCTGTCGACGCTCCTCCCGCCGTCGCCCGCGCGCGAGTTGCCGCTGGCCGCGATCCTCGGCGTAGTCGCGCTGATCAAGTTTCCGCTGCTCGTCATCGCCGTCTTCGCCGTGACGATGGCGGCGATCATCCGGCGCAGCGTCGCCCACGTGCTCGTCTTCACCGCCTCGTTTCTCCTCGCCTGGATCGCCGCCGGCCAGCACCTCGGCGGATTGCCGCTGTTCCTGGCCCGGCAGATCGAGGTCGGCAGCGGCTACGCCGGCGCGTCGGCGGGCGGATCGGGCGCGATCGGCGCGATCGCCGCGGCGGCGCTGCTGCTCCTCCTCGTCCTCGCCGAACGGCGCCCGCTGTCGGCGATCGCCCTCGCCGGGACGATCCTCTACGTCGCGAACGTCGGTTATGTCAGGGCTGACATCGAGCACGCCGGCGCGGCGAACGCCATCCTGCTGCTGCTGGCCTCCGGTTACGTCGTGATCCGACGGCAATGGCGCGCCGTCCTCATCGCCGTGGCAGCGATCGCGATCCTTGCCGGCGGCCCGATCTTCGCCGACCGCCTTCTCGCCGACGCCGCCTGGCTGCGCGACCGCCCCCGCCGCGTCGCCGCGCTCGAGCGGCAGCTGCTCGCGCTGACGGATGACGGCCTCCCGCCGGTGCGCGAGAGCATCGACTCCTTCCCCGCCGGAACGGCGGAGCTGGTCGCGCGCGGCCTGCGCTACGCGCCGCGGCCGGTGTTCCAGAGCAACATGGTCTGGACCGCGGCGCTCGGCCGGCTCAACGCGGAGTTCCTGCGCGGCCCGCGCGCGCCGGAGTGGCTGTGGGTGACGGTGAGCAGCATCGACGGCAAGCTGCCGCTGCTCGACGACGCGCCGTCGTGGCTGGAGATGCTGCGCCGCTACGACGTGGCCATGACCACGCGCGATCACCTGCTGCTGCGCAAACGCGCCACGCCGCGCAACGCGCCGCCGGGCGTCGTCTGGTGCACGATCGAATTCCATCCGTCGATCGGCCGGCGCATCGCCGATGTTCTTTTCCGTCCGGCGCCGGTGACGCTGGAGACCACGACCGCGGCCGGCGCGCACACGACGTGGCGCATCTCGCCGGCCATGACCGCGGGCGGCTTCCTGCTGTCGCCGCAGGCCGGCAACGTCGAAGAGCTGCGGCTCCTGTTTGCGGGCGATCAACGCAACCGCGTGACGGACTTTCGCGTTCGGGGCGGCGGCGCGGCGACGATCCGCACCGCCGCCGTACAATAGCGCGCCTGTGGCTCCGGTCCGGCCCGAGATCGTCCCGCACGAAGAGCGCGACTCCTTTGCCGTCGCCGCCTTCGGCGAGGTGTTGCTGTCCGTCGACGTCGCGCAGCTCGGCGCGCCGTTCGCCGAGGTGTGGCGATCGTCGTCGCCGGCGCAATGCTACGCGCGCGACGGCATCAAGCTCGCGGCGAACGGCGACGTGCTCTTCGGCGCGCTGGGTTGCGACGATGCCGACGCCCATCGCGCCGCCGCGTGCGTCCACGACCGCCTGATCGCCGTTGCGCGCGCCGAGGGGTATCCGCACCTGCTGCGCATTTGGAATTACGTCCGCGACATCAACGGCATCGACGACGGCCTGGAGCGCTACCGCGCCTTCTGCGCCGGACGCTACGAGGTCTTTGCCAAGCACGGCTACTCGATGCGCGGCGACCTTCCGGCGGCGAGCGCGGTGGGGATGGGCGGGGGCGGCGTGGCCTCGTACTTCGTCGCCGCGCGCGAGCCGGTCGCGTCGGTGGAGAACCCGCGGCAGGTCAATGCCTGGGAGTACCCGCCGCGCTACGGGTCGCGCAGCCCGTCGTTCTCGCGCGCCACGCGCGGCGCGGGACTCGTCTTCGTCAGCGGCACGGCCAGCGTCGTCGGCCACGAGACCGCACACGTAGGCGACGTGGCCGCGCAGCTCGAGGAGACGCTCGTGAATCTCGACGCCGTCGTGGGCGCCGCCGGCGCGAGCGCGGTGCTGATGATGAAGGTGTACGTGCGCCGCGCCGCCGACTACGCGCTCATCGCGGCGCGCCTGGCGGAGAGGCCGGTGCCGACGATCTTTCTGCGCGTGGACCTCTGCCGCGCGGATCTGCTGGTCGAGATCGAAGCCGTCGCCCGTTAGACGGTGACCGGCTCCGCCGGTTGCGCGTAGCCCTCGTGCTCTTCGCCCTCGTACCCGCCGTGATACTCGAGCTGCTCGGGGCGTTTGATCTGCGAGTGCGCCACGACGCGGTCGCGGCGGATGCCGCGGAAGGCCTCCAGCGACTCGTAGCCGCGCTTCTCCATGAACTCGGCCATGCCGGCGGTCAGCGCCTTGATCACGTTCGGGCCGATGGCGCTGTCGAGCATGGCCGCCGTGCAGACCTGCACCGTTCCGCAGCCGAGGAGGAAGTAGCAGAGGGCGTGGTCGAAATTCGAGACTCCGCCGATGCCGGAGAACGACTTCTCCGGGAACGCCTTCGTCATCTGGGCCATCTTTGCCAGCGACAGCGGCAGAATCGCCGGCCCGCCGAGGCCGCCGGAGGAGACGTAGCCCTCCACGTTCATCTCGAACTCGAGCGACGTCGGGTCGATCAGCGGCAGCGACGGGAACGTGTTCGACGACGAGATCGCGTCCGCGCCGCCGCGGAACGACGCCTCCGCCTCCTCGACGATGTTCGACGTCGCCGGCGTCAGCTTCACCCACACCGGCACCTTGGCCACTTCCTTCACCGCCATCGTCACCACCGAGCAGAGCACCTTGTCCTTGCCGACGTTCGAGCCCATGTCGATGCGGTCCATGTGCGGGCAGGAGAAGTTCAGCTCGAAGCCGTCGACGCCGGCGTCCTGGCACATCGTCGTCAGGGCCTGCCAGTTGCGCAGCTCCTTGTCGTTGCCGGAGCCGGCCATGATCGAGGCGATGAGGACGCGGTCCGGATAGGCCTTCTTGATCTTCTCCAGGCGCGGCAGCCACCAGTCGACCGGCTTGTCGGAGATCAGCTCCCAGTTCCACGAGGCCATGAGCGTCGAGTCCGGGCGCTTGGTCATGGAGAGGCGGGCGTTGCCGTTGTCGGCGCGGAGGAACTTCGTCTTCGGCCCCTTCACGTTCACGACCGGATGCATGCCGATCGTCTTCGTGACGACGCCGCCCCACCCGGCCTCGAAGGCCCGCAGAATGTTCGCGTCCGACTCCGTCGGCGGCGCCGAGGCGAGTAGAAACGGATTCGAGAAACGAATGCCGGTGAAGCTCGTCGACAAGTCGGCCATGGGATCCTCCTGTTCGGGAAGCGAGGATTATACGGGAGGGAACAGATAACAGGTGACAGGTGACAGGTGACAGGAATCGAAACCTGTCGCCTGTGACCCGTTCCCTGTGCCCTATGCCTACGGCCAGATCCCCCGAGCCATCGCCACCCCCGCCACCCGCTTGATCGCCAGCGCGAACGCGGCCGTGCGCAGGTCGACGTCGGCCTTGTGCCTGTCCTTGATCTCGATCTGCATGGCCAGGACGGCGTCGGTGGCCGCCTCCATCTTCCGCTTCAGCTGGGTGTTGACCTCGTCCTCCGTCCAGTTCTCGTTCTCGATGTTCTGCACCCACTCGAAATAGCTGACCGTGACGCCGCCGGAGTTCGTCAGGATGTCGGGGAGGACCGGGATGCCGCGCCCGAACAGCACCTTGTCCGCCGCCGGTGTCGTCGGCCCGTTCGCCGCCTCGGCGACGACCTTGGCGTTCACGCCGGCGACGTTGTCGGCGCGGATCTGGTTCTCGAACGCCGCCGGGATCAGCACGTCGCACGGCGTGTGCAGCAGCTCGTCATTCGTGATGTTCTTCGTCCCTTCCAGGCCGACGACGGAGCCGCTCTTTTTCTTGTGGGCGATGGCGGCCTCGGGATCGATCCCTTCCTCGGCCAGGATGCCGCCGGTGGAGTCGCTGACGGCGATGATGCGCGCGCCCGCATCGCGAAAGAGCTGCGCGGCGATGGCGCCGGCGTTGCCGAAGCCTTGAATCGCGACGGTCGCGCCTTCGAGCGAGGTCAGCCCCGGCACGGCGCCCTCGGCGATGGCGCGCGAGGTGACGAAGAGGCAGCCGCGCGCCGTCGCTTCGTTGCGGCCGAGGGAGCCGCCGATGCCGATCGGCTTCCCGGTCACGACGGGGAGGTTGTTCTTGCCGGCGTGCATCATGTCGTATGTGTCGTAGATCCAAGCCATCGTGTTCGCGTCGGTGTTGACGTCGGGCGCGGGGATGTCGGTGTGCGGGCCGATGGTGTCGCCGAGCTCGGCGATGAAGCGCCGCGTCAGGCGCCGGCGCTCCGCGTAGGACATCTTCTTCGGATCGCAGACGACGCCGCCCTTCGCGCCGCCGAAGGGGATGTCGGCGACGGAGCACTTCCACGTCATCCACGAGGCGAGGGCGCGCACCTCGTCGGCGCTGACGTCGGGGTGGTAGCGGATGCCGCCCTTGCCGGGGCCGCGCACCTTCGAGTGCAGGGCGCGCCAGGCCTTGAACATCTTCGTCGTGCCGTCGTCCATCTCCACCGGGAACTCGACCGTGGTCATGCGCATGGTCCGGCGGAGGTACTCGCGCAGGCCAGCGGGGAAGTTGTCGACGTATTCGGCCGCGGTGTCGAATTGCTGCTGGGCGATGCGGTAGGGATTGAGCTCCTCGGGGGGAGCGACTTCAGCGGCATTCTTGCGAGAATTCGCGCGGGCGACGGCCATGAGAGCCTCCTTATGCGAGGGGAGATGGTACTACCGCGCCGCGCGCAGAGCCTGCCGGGCCTCGGGGACGACGAGCGGGACGCTGGCGAAGGTCGCGGAGGCGGCGATGAGGCACCAGAAGCAGAAGGCGCGGTGCTTGACGGGCTGATCGATCGTCAGCTTCAGCGCGTTCAGGGCGTCGAAGGCGATCTTGCCGGCGAGCGCGGCGACGATCCACGGCGCGCGCTTCTTCCCGCCCATCGCCGCCAGGACGGTCGTGACCGCGTAGCTGGCCAGGCCGAGGGCGGCGTCGGGCGTGTTGAATTTCTCGTACGCCTCGGCGGAGGCGTCGACGCGGTCGGCATCGAGGAACGGCAGAGGCGGCTCGGGAAGATGCTTGATGATCCCAGTTTGGTAGAGCGTGATCACGGCCATCGACGCCGAGGCGAGCATCGACAGGCCGATGATCTGGCGGCGGCGGCGGAGCTCGGGCGTGGAGGCGGTGCGCAGCTCGCGGCTCAGTTCCTCGGCGTTCATGACGAGGAACGATGCAAGCGACGGTCCGCGTCGCCTCACGACATCCAGTTGACGCCCGCCTCCTTGTTCCACTTCGTCGTCATCTTCTTCGACTTCGTCCAGAACTCGATCGAGCCGCGGCCGGTGATGTCGCCGACGCCGAACTTCGACTCGTTCCAGCCGCCGAAACCGAAGGGCTCGCGCGGCACGGGGACGCCGACGTTCACACCGACCATCCCGGCGCTGGCGTTCTCCATCACGTAGCGGGCCACGCCGCCGCTTTCGGTGAAGACGCTGGCGGCGTTGCCGTACGGCGAGCGGTGCTGCACGCGCACCGCCTCCTCCACGTCCTTGGCGCGGATGATGACCATGACCGGGCCGAACACTTCCTCCTGGGCGATGCGCATCTCCGGCGTGACGTAGTCGATGAGCGTCGGACCGACGTAGTAGCCCTCTTCCTTCCCCGGGACCGTGTAGCCGCGCCCGTCGACGAGGACCTTCGCCCCCATCTGCTCGGCCTCGGCGATGTAGCCCTCGATGCGCTTCTTGGCCTGCGCGGAGATGACCGGGCCGATGTGCTGCCCCGGCACCATGCCGCGGACGATCTTCACCATGCGCTCGATGATGTGGTCCGTCTGTCCGACCGCCATCATCACCGAGGCGGCCATGCAGCGCTGGCCGGCGCAGCCGGACATCGAGGCCACGACGTTCGACGACGTCATCTCCGGCTCGGCGTCGGGCATGACGATGAGGTGATTCTTCGCCCCGCCGAGGGCCAGGACGCGCTTGAGATTCGCGCTGCCGCGGCGATAGACGATCTTCGCGACTTTGGTCGAGCCGACAAAGGAGATGGCCTCGATGCCGGGATGGTCGCAGATGGCCTCGACCGTGGCCTGGCCGCCGTGGACGACGTTGAAGACGCCCTCGGGGAGCCCGGCCTCGCGCAGCAGCTCGGCGATGCGCCCGGCCGACAGCGGCACGAGCTCGCTCGGCTTGAGGATCATGCAATTGCCGAGGGCGATGGCGTTCGGGATCGTCCAGTTTGGGACCATGTTCGGAAAGTTGAACGGAGCGATGGAGGCGACGACGCCGACGGGGAAGCGCTCCACGCGGCATTCGACGCCGCGCGAGACTTCGAGGACTTCGCCGGCCGTGATCTGAGGCAGCGACGTGGCGAACTCGCAGAGCTCGGCCGACTTGAGCACTTCGGCGCGCGCCTCGCTGTCGATCTTGCCGTTCTCCTCGGTGATGAGCGCGGCGAGCTCGTCGATGTTTTTCTCGAGCAGGGCCTTGTAGCGGAAGAAGACCTGCACGCGCTCCTTGATCGGCATCGCCGACCAGGCCGGGAAGGCTTTCTCGGCGGCGGCCACGGCGCGGTCGACGTCCGCCTGCGCGGAGAGCGGCACGCGCGAGATGACGCGGCCGTCGGCAGGGTTGAAGACGTCGAGCTGATCGGCGCCGGCGTCGACGAAGGTGCCGCCGATGTAGTTGCGGACGGGTGGGTATTTGGTCGGGATGTCGATGGCTGTCATGAGCGGCCTTTCTTTCGGGTGCGCGACATTTTACGCGCGTCGGCTATCATGCGCCGCACACACGATGTCATCGCCGCGCGCGCAACTCTTCCGCACGAAGTCTCTCGACGAGCTCGTCGCGGAGACGCAGGAGGAAGGGCACCAGCTCAAGAAGGCCCTCGGTCCGTGGAACCTCGTGGCCTTGGGTATCGGCGCGATCATCGGTGCCGGCATCTTCGCCACCATCGGCACCGCCGCCGCCGGCGATCCTTCCCGCCCCGGTGCCGGACCGGCGCTCATGGTCTCCTTCGTCGTCACGGCCATCGTCTGCGGCTTCACGGCGCTCTGCTACGCCGAGTTCGCGTCGATGGTGCCGGTCTCCGGCTCCGCGTACACGTACTCGTACGCGACGCTGGGCGAGCTCGTGGCCTGGATCATCGGCTGGGACCTGCTCATCGAATACGCCATCGGCAACGTGGCCGTAGCCATCTCCTGGGCGAACTACTTCAACACCTTCCTCGAGGGCTCGCCGTTCCATCTGCCGTCGTGGCTGACCGTCGACTACCACACCGCGCTGACGCGCATGCCCGAGGTCGTCGCCAACGCCCCCCACATCTTCGGCGTGCCGATCATCTTCAACATCCTCGCCGTGAGCATCGTCGCGCTGATCACGATCGTGCTGGTGTGGGGCGTGCGCGAGTCGGCCGGCTTCAACTTCTGGATGGTGGCCATCAAGCTGATCGTCCTCGGCTTCTTCGCCTTCGTCAGCTTCAAGTACGTGCGGGCCGACAACTGGCACCCCTTCGCCCCGAACGGCTTCAAAGGCATTCTGACCGGGGCGTCGATCGTCTTTTTCGCCTACATCGGCTTCGACGCCGTCTCCACGACCGCCGAGGAGGCGAAGAACCCGAAGCGGGACATGCCCATCGGCATCATCGGCTCGCTGGTCATCTGCACGGTCATCTACGCCGCCATCGCCGCGATCTTCACCGGGCTGATCCCGTACAGCGCGCTGGTGAAGACGCTCTCCAGCGAGCAGGCCGAGCCGCTCACGCTGGCCATGAAGTTCGTGTCGATGCCGGGGTGGATGGTCAAGGTCGTGGCCTTCGGCTCGGTCATCGCCCACACGGCCGTGCTGCTCGTCTTCCAGCTCGGGCAGCCGCGCATCTTCTTCGCCATGTCCCGCGACGGGCTGCTGCCGAAGTTCTTCGGCAAGGTCCATCCGCGCTTCCGCACGCCCCACATCTCCACGATCATCACCGGCGTCTTCGTCGGCGTGGCCGCGCTCTTCTCCTCGCTCGACGAGATGGTCGACCTGACGAACATCGGGACGCTCTTCGCCTTCATGCTCGTCTGCATCGGGATCATCATCCTGCGCGTGAAGGATCCGGACCGCGAGCGCGGCTTCCGCGTGCCCGGCGGGCCGTGGTTCTTCCCCATCCTCGGCGCGGTGTCGTGCGTGATCCTGGCGACGCAGCTGCCGAAGACGTCGTGGTACCGCTTCGGCATCTGGCTGGTGATCGGGATCGTCTTCTACTTCCTCTACGGCTACCGCCACAGCCGCCTGCGCGCGGCGCACGCGGCGGCCGGCGCGCCGCTGCCGCCGGACTTCAACCCCGAGCAGCAGCTGCCCGAGTCGGACGTGCACAAGCACGAGTGACGGGGTAGGGAAATCCGTCGCCGCGTCCCTCCTTTAAGCATAGAGGTCAATCATGAGCGCTCAAACGAAGACGCGCGCCGCGTCGCGTAGTGTCCTTCTTCCGCATCACGAATTTAGTGCCTTGAGTCTGAACGACCTGCTCGACGCGCGACAGAAGAACCATGTCGAGTTGATGCGAAAGAAAAACGTGGTCGGCACCGCGCTCGGTCTTTACCTCATTCGCCGTAGCGATCCATGGCCGCCGAAGACGCCGCCGCTAAGAAGAGGGAAGCGTACGCTGGCGAGCTCGGAGGTGCGCCCGTATTCGTGGCCGTGCGTCCTCGTTTTCGTCAAGAACTGGGAAGATGAGAGCAAGCTCGCCTCCGAGGACCGCGTTCCCAAAGCGTTGTATCTCGGAGATAACCGCAAAGTCCCGGTCTGCATCGTCGAGGCTCCGCCGATTCTGACCACGGAGCCGATCGAGCGGAAGGTGGTCTTCCCGAGCCGCCGAATCGGCGGCGGATTCCCTGTCATCGCGGAGGTGCAAGGGAAGGAGCATCTCGCATCCATCGGCTGTCTTCTGAGCGACGGGCACAGCGTCTACGCGTTGACGAACCGGCATGTCACCGGTGAGGCGGGAGAGATCGTTTACGGCAGATTCGGCGGCCAGCAGGTGTGCATCGGAACGAGCTCGCCAAAGCAGCTTACACGCGAGCGATTCAGCGACATCTACCCCGGTTGGCCGGGCGATAACGTATATCTGCATATGGACATCGGGTTGATTCGTGTCGACGACGTCAGCCGCTGGACGGCGCAGATTTATGACCTCGGCACGATGGGCGAGGTGGCCGACCTCGGCATGGACAACATCAGCCTTCGCTTGATCGACTCGCCGGTACGGGCCTATGGCTGTGCCTCCGGGCCGTTGCGCGGCGCAATCAAGGCGCTCTTTTATCGCTACAGGGCCCTCGGCGGGTACGACTTCGTAGCCGACTTCCTGATCGGCGCACGTAACGAGAAGCAGCCCTTCGCAACCCATCCCGGCGATTCTGGGACGCTCTGGCTCCTCGACACGGACGACGACACTGACAAACAGCCGATCGCGGTGCAATGGGGCGGGCAGCTTTTTGCCGACGACTCCGGACGGCCGCAAGTCAGTTGTGCTCTCGCCACCTGCCTCAGCACCGTGCTGGCGAGACTCGATGTCGACGTCATTCGTGACTGGAACATCGGCGGTCCGGACTATTGGGGGGAAACCGGTCACTACACGATCGGCGCTCTCGCCTGCACGGTGTCGTTTCCCGGCTTCCCCGGGCTTCAAAAGCTGATGAGCGGCAACATCGACCGGGTCGGCTTCAAGCAGGCCGACCTGAAACAGAATGAGAAGGTCCTTCGCAACAAGGCCCACTATTCATTCGTCCCTCTTGCCGACGTTGCCGACGACGTCTGGCGGAACACGCGCCCATCGGACTCGAACAATCATTTCTCCGACATGGATCAGAAGGCGGCCACGGGACCGTTCAAAGGCAAGACCCTGCTGGACCTGGCGAAGGATCCGAAGACGATCAATCCGAAGGTGTGGACCGAGTTCTACGCCGCCGTGCCGGGAACGAACCCCGGAACGCTGCCCTTCCGCGTTTGGCAGATCTATGAGGAGATGGTGCGTTACGCCGCGGCCGGCGACGCGGTGCATTTCCTCGCCGCGGCCGGCTGTCTCGCTCATTACGTCGGCGATGCCTGCCAGCCTCTCCACGTGTCGCGTCTTCACCACGGCAATCCACCGGTGACGAGCGGCAGCGTCGCCTATCAGGTGCATAGCACCTATGAAACCGCCATGTTGAACCAGCACGCGACGCCGATCGTCGACGGTGTGGCTGCCTTGCTAAAAAACAAGCCGGTGAAGTCGACGTTCAGCTCGGGATTCGGCGCGGCGGTGCGCGTCATCGATCTGATGCAGTCGACGGTGACGAAACTTCCGCCCATCGACATCGTGAACACCTACAACAAGGGAACGTCGCCCTCCGATCGCTTGAGCCGCCTTTGGACCAGCTTCGGGCAGAAGACGATCGAGATCATGGCCGATGGCGGCACGTGTCTCGCCGATATCTGGGTCAGCGCCTGGAAGGAAGGAAGCGGCTCGGCAATCCCGGCATCGAAGCTCGGCCCGGCGGACTTCACATTGCTCGAGAGTTTCTACAACAACCAGAATTTCCTGCCGTCCGTCGGACTACCGGAGTACGTGAAAATCCTCACCCCAGGATCAGCGCCGGGCGGGTCGAAGAAGCCGGGGAGCAAGAAACCATCGAAAAAGAAGTCGTCGAAAAAAAAGAAATAGACGAATCGCCGTTACTGCTTCGAGGCCAGGTTCGCGGCGAAGTAGGCCGGATCGTTCGTGCCGTTGTCGACCATGGCCGCGTACGCGCCGAGCATTCCTTTCAAGACCGTGATGCGGATGAGCACGGGCGCGTTCGTGTCGGGGAGGCCGCGGCCGTGGAGGAGGTCGTTCATCTGCATGCCGCCGGCGGCGGGGACGTCGACTTCGAAGGAGTCGATCACGGCGCCGGCGCTGTCGACGATGTCGATGCGCGCGTGCGACCGCACGCCGCAGGCGTCGCAGCGGGTGACGTCGACGAGGCCGACGTTCGTGCGGAAGCGCGCCTGCAGCGACGCGCCGAGGATCTCCAGCGTGTCGCCGGCGGAGCCGGCCTGGAAACTGTTCAGCGGCGGCATGAGGAAGCCGTACGTGCCGCCGTTCGCGTCCGCGGTGTAGATCCGGGCCGTGGCGCGCACGGCCGGATCGTTGGCCGCGCCGGTGCTCCAGACGCGCATCCGGGCGACGCCGCTGCGCCCGAACAGCGTGAAGAGGGCGTCGGGGAGGACGCGGACTTCGTGCCCTTTCAGCGTGTACGTCTGCGTCGCCAGCGGCGTGCCGTTCCAGAGCGTGGCCTGCAGGTTGACGAGCTTCGAGTCGGTGCTGTTGTTGAAGAGGAAGATGTCGGTGCGGTACTGCGCGCCGTTCGCGCCGTCGACGTGGCCGACGGCGGGGAGGATGCGCACGACCGAGGCGGCGATGTCGGGCGGGAAGTACGTCGGATCGTTGGTGCGGTTGTCGATGGCGAAGGCGGTGGCGATGGCCTCGCCGCGCGTCGGCTGTACGACCAGAGCCGCGCTCATCTCCGCCGGGATGCTCAGCTGCTGGTTCACGAAGTTGACCTGCTGCTGGCCGAAGAGCGGCGCGTCGAAGCTGGCCTGACGCGTCGCGCCGAGCGGCAGCCAGGCCGTGACGGCGGCCGCGGTGGCCCGGCCGGAGACGTCAGTGAGCACGAGGTTCGTCCGGTAGTTCGCGCCGAGCACCGCGCCGGAGAACGTCGCCGGGAAGCGCGGCCCGATCGCGGCGAAGACGTCGATGGCGTTCATGCCGAAACCGAACGTCCCGGCGTCCGACTGGCTGTACGTCCGGCTGGCCACGTTGATGGCCGTCCCGGTCTCCGGAGTGATGAAGAGCGCGCCGCCGCCGCTGTCGAGGCCGAAGAGCGTGTGCAGGACGTCGTTGACGAGGCGGATCTCGCGCGGGTGCAGCGTCAGCGTCGTCTGCTGCGCGTCGGCGATGGCCACGGCGCCGCCGTTCGGCGCGTAGCGCACGCTCACGTGCACGTCGGCGTCGGAGGGGTTATAGAACGTGACGTCGGTGGTCCAGAAGCTGCCGTACGCGCCTCCCGTCCGCCCCGCGCTGGGAAGGACGAGGCGCTGGGCGAGCGAGGCGTGGACGACGCCCCACTCCTGCGTGACGTCGCTGCCGCCCGCGCCCGGCGGCGCCGGCGAGACGATGCCGCCGCCACCGCTCGGCGCGTTGATGCCGGAGTCGAAGACGAACGGCTCGCCGCCTTCGACGGCGTCGGGATCGACGTGGACGAAGGCCTTCGCCGGCGTCTCGGCGAGAAAGAGCTCGTCGTAGGCGGCCGGCGCGGGATCGCCGGCATGCCAGACCGCCAGGGCCGGATCCTTGAAGAGCGACTGATCGAGCGTCACGCGCGGGCGATGGACCTGCACGAGCACGGTCTTGCCGGAGTTGCCGGCGAAGATGGCCTCGACCTCGGGGGCGCCGCTGTCGGTCCACTGCGTCACCAGGCCGGACGCGGGCGAATGGAAGAAGAGCGTCGTCGATTTCGATCGTCCGATCATCCACGCGCCGCTGTAATCGGCGCTGGGGATGGAGAAGAAGACGTTGTATTTGTAGCTGAACGGCGGCGGCGGAAACGACGTCGGCGGACTGTGGTCGACGGTGCCGTTCACGAACGTCGCCGTGCCGTTGCGGAAATGGTAGAGATCGATGTCGAAGTCGGTGTTGCGAAGCTCCACGTACGCGCCGCCGTCGGGCGTGATCCATCCGTCGAACTCGGCCGCGTTGTAGGGG
>JBKOUP010000047.1:0-6845 GCA_046723495.1 Acidobacteriota bacterium | reverse complement strand
GTTGGAGATCTCGACCGACAAGGTCGACGCCGAGATCCCCGCGCCCGCCAGCGGGACGCTGACGGAGATTCTGGCGCAAGAGGGACAGACGGTCGGGGTGAACTCGGTCATCGCGAGGATTGACGGCGGCGGCGAAGCCTCAGCTCCCTCTCCCCGCCCGCGGGGAGAGGGTGGCGCGGAAGCGCCGGGTGAGGGGCGCCAAGCGCAAGCTCCTCCGCCACCGGCGAAACCCGAGACGCCGAAACCCGAGCCCAAGCCCGAACCGCCACCTGCTGCCGCGGAGCGCCCCTCACCCCCGCTTCGCGGACCCTCTCCCCGCGAGCGGGGAGAGGGCGCTGAAGTCGCGGACCTCGACGAGCGGCGGCGGACCAAGTCCTCACCTTTGGTGCGCAAGATCGCCCGCGAGAACAACGTCGACATCACCCAGATCGAGGGCACCGGCGTCTCCGGCCGCGTGACGAAGAACGACATCCTCGACTACCTGCAGAAGCCCGAGGAGCGGCCGAGCGCGCCGCCGCGTCAGACCGAGGAAGTGCGCATCGAGCCGCTCTCGGTCATGCGCAAGAAGATCGCCCAGCACATGGTCCTCTCCAAGCAGACCTCGGCGCACGTCACCACCGTCTTCGAGGTCGACTTCACGCCAATCGAGCGTCTGCGCCAGCAGTACAAAGACGTCTACGCCGAGCGCGGCGCCAAGCTCACCTACCTGCCGTTCATCGTCCAGGCCATCGTCGCCGGCCTGCGCGAGTTCCCGATCCTCAACGCCTCGATGGACGAGAGCTCGATCCTCTACCACCGCGACTACAACATCGGCATCGCCGTGGCCCTCGAGTGGGGCCTCATCGTCCCCGTCGTGAAGCGCGCCGACGAGAAGAACCTCCTCGGCCTGTCCAAGACGATCGCCGACCTCGGCAACCGCGCCCGCAGCAAGAAGCTCTCCCCCGACGAAGTCTCCGGCGGCACGTTCACCATCACGAATCCCGGCATCTTCGGCGGCCTCTTCGGCACGCCGATCATCAACCAGCCCCAGGTCGCGATCCTCGGCGTGGGCGGCGTGAAGAAGCGGCCGGTCGTGATCGAGACCGACGACGGCGACCACATCGCCATTCGCTCGATGTGCATCCTCTCGCTCACCTTCGACCATCGCCTGATCGACGGCGCCGTCGCCGACCAGTTCATGGCCTACGTGAAGGGAGTCATCGAGGAGGGGAACTTCTCGCTGTAGGCCAGAGAAGTGCGAGCATATCCGGCGATTTCATGTTGTTCTCCCACGCGCCCACGATGCGACGCCTCGTCCCGATCCTCATCGCCCTGGCCGCCCCCGCCGCGCTCGCGCAGTACGTCCCGCCGGTGCTGAAGGGCGTCCAGGGCGAGGGGGAGGCGCACCGCGTCAAAGGCCCGATTCCTTTCCCCGCGGCCGACCAGCCGTGGCAGCGCATCACCTCGAAGCACTTCATCTTCGTCAGCGCGGCGGGCGAGAAGCGGACGCGCGAGACTGCCGAGGAGCTCGAGACCCTCGCCGCCGCGCTGGGGCGGCTCAACAAACGCTTCGCCGCCGCGCGCGCGGAGCGGACGTACGTCTACGTCTTCGCGCGGAAACGCGAGATCCAGCCGTACTTCGACTTCCTCACGAATCGCGACGCCCACGTCACCGGGCTCTTCGTCTCCCAGAAGAGCAGCTCCGCCATCGTCATGCTCGCCGGCAGCGGACGCGACGACCACACGCCGTTTCACGAGCTCGTGCACTGGCTGATTCAGAACGGCTCGGAGCCGCCGCTATGGCTCGAGGAAGGGCTGGCGGAGGTCTTCGGGCACTCCGACCTGCGCAGCGGCGCGCTCTACGTCGGCGCAGGCGTGCAGGCCCACATCGACGTCCTCAAACGCCGCGACATGCCGCTGGAGAACGTCTTCCGCATCGTGCGCGACTCCGACACGTACAACCTCGCCGAGGGGCAGGCCCTCTTCTACGCCAAGAGCTGGGCCGTCGTCGACTGGCTGCTGCGCCGCGACAACGCCGCGTTCTACGAGTTCTTCCATGACGTCGAGAGCGGCACGCCCGTCGACGTCGCATTGCAGAACCGTTACGCGATGCCGGTCAAGGACCTCGAGCACGCCGTGGCCTCGTACGGCGGGCCGCTGGCGAAGCCGGAGTTCGGCGTGAAGATGCCGATCCCGGAGACGGACAAGACGCTGACGGTCGAGACGATCGACCGCGCCGAGCTGCTGTACGAGCTCGGCCATTTCTTCGCCCACTTCGACGAGACTTCGGCCGAGGCGGAGCGGCACTTCCGGGCGGCGATCGCGGCGAATCCGCGGCACGCGCGGGCGCTCGCCGGCATCGCCGTGCTGCGCGCGAACAACAAGCTCTACGACGACGCCGCGCGCTTCTTCGAGCAGGCCATCGCCGCCGATCCGAAGGACGCGCAGATCCACCTCGAGTACGCCGAGGCGTTGATGCGAAACGAGATCGGGCCGCTGGCGCAGGCCGAGGAGGTCGAGCCCGACGACGCGCCGCGCTTCCGCAAGGCCCGCGCCCTCGCCCAAAAGGCGCTCGACCTCGGCGCCGAGCCCGCCCGCGCCGCCGGCGACATCGGCACGTCGTACATCGTCGAGAAGCCGGAGGACCTCGGCCCCGGCATCGCCGCGCTGGAGAAAGCGCACGCGCTGCTGCCGAACCGCACGGACTTCGCGCTGCATCTCTTCTCCATGGACCGCCGCAGCGGGAAGCCGGCCGGCGATCTATTCAAACAGCTCGACAACGCGCGCAGCCCGCAGGTCCGCTACGCCGCGCGGGCGATTCTTGTGCGCATCGACCTGGCGCGGACGAACGAGCTGCTGAAAGCCGGCAAGTACGACGAGGCCGCGACGATCCTGCGCGAGCTGGCCGCAAACAGCCCCGACGCCGACGCCCGCGCAGACTTCGAGAAGCAGGCCGCCGAGGTCGCGCGCGCCGGCGAGTCGAACCGCCAGATCGGCGTCTACAACGACGCCGTGGCGCTCGTGAACAAGGGAAAATACGCGGCGGCGCGGAAGGCGCTGGCGGACTTGCTGTCGATGGCCACGGATCCTTCCGTGATTCGCGATGCGAAGAAATTGCAGGCGCAGCTGAACGGGCGGAAGGATGTGAAATGACGCGCCGCTGCCAGCTCCGCAATCTCCATCTCATCACCTACGAGAATGCGATGGCTCTCCAGGAGAAGCTCGTGGAGATGCGCCAGCGCGAGGAGATCGACGACCAGCTCCTCCTCCTCGAGCACCCGCCGGTGATCACCCTCGGCCGCGGCGGCGACGCGGCGAACCTGCTGGCGTCGTCGGAGGCGTTGCGCCGCGAGGGCGTGCGCTTCTTCGAAACGACGCGCGGCGGCGACATCACCTACCACGGCCCCGGCCAGCTCGTCGGCTACCCGATCATTCACCTCGGCGAGGGACGCCGCGACGTCCGCCGCTACGTGACGGCGATCGAGGAGGTGCTGATCCGCACGGTCGCGGAGTACGGCATCGCGGCGGCGCGCGTCGACGGGCGCCGCGGCATCTGGGTCGGCAACGAGAAGATCGCCGCCATCGGCGTGCGCATCGCGCGCTGGGTGACGTCGCACGGCTTCGCCCTGAACGTGAGCACGAACCTCGAGCACTTCCGCCTGATCACGCCGTGCGGGCTGCACGGCACAGGCGTCACGTCGATCTCGCGTCTGGCCGGGCGCGCCGTGCCGGTCGACGAAGTGCGCGCCGTCGCCGCCGCGAAGTTCGCCGAGGTCTTCGAGCGCGAGATCGTCGAAGTCCCGTCGACGATCCGCCTCATCCAGGTCCTGGCCCACGACGGCGGCGGCCACGTGCTCCTCCTTCACCGCAAGCCGGAGCGCGGCAACGTCTGGCAGCCGGTCACCGGCTCGATCGAGGACGGCGAGTCGCCTGAAGCGTGCGCGCGGCGCGAGCTGTTCGAAGAGACCGGACAGCGCGCGGAGATCGAGCCGATCGATCTGCACCAGTCGTTCATGATCGAGTCGAACTATCTGGCGTCGCGGTTTCCGCCGCCGATCGTCGCCGACCAGATCGCCTTCGCCGCGCAGCTCGACGCCAAGGCCGTGATCCATCTCGACGCCGACGAGCACGACGAGGCCGGCTGGTTCGCGTTCGCCGAGGCGTATGAGAAGATCCGATGGACCGATGATCGCGAGGCGCTGGAACGATTGGAGGCGGTGATATGACGCCGCTGAACCGCCGCGCCGGCCACCGCCCCGAGTGGCTGAAGATCCGCATCCCCGGCGACCTCGACCAGCTGCCGGTCTCGCGGCTGATGAACGACCTGGCCTTGAACACGGTCTGCCAGGAGGCGCGCTGCCCGAACATTTTCGAGTGCTGGTCCGCCGGCACGGCCACGTTCATGATCCTCGGCGAGATCTGCACGCGCCGCTGCACGTTCTGCGCGGTCGGCAAGGGAAAGCCGCTGGCCGCCGACGACGACGAGCCGCGACGCGTGGCCGAGGCCGTGGAGACGATGGGCGCGAGGCACGTGGTGATCACGATGGTGAACCGCGACGACCTTCCCGACGGCGGCGCGGAGCAGGTGGCCAGGACGGTGCTGGCCGTGCGCGAGCGTACGGGCGCGGCGGTGGAGGTGCTGATCTCCGACCTCGAAGGCAACCGCGACGCGCTGCAGGACGTGCTCGACGCGAAGCCGGAGGTGCTCGCCCACAACGTGGAGACGGTGCCGCGGCTCTACCCCGCCGTGCGCCCCGTCGCGAAATACGGCCGCTCGCTCGACGTGCTCCGCTGGGCCCACGACTCCGGCGCGATGACCAAGTCGTCGCTGATGCTCGGCCTCGGCGAATCGGAAGAGGAGATCCTCGGCGTGGCCCGCGATCTGCGCGAGGCCGGCGTCGGCATCTTCACGATGGGCCAGTACCTCGCCCCGACGGGCAATCACCATCCGGTGCGCCGCTACTGGACGCCGGAGGAGTTCGCGTCGCTCGGCGATCGCGCGCGCTCTCTCGGCTTCCATCACGTCGAGTCGGCGCCGCTCGTGCGCAGCTCGTACATGGCACATCGCGCCCTGCATCGGTGAGATAGAATCCGCCGTCCATGCCGCGCGTGATCTTCGTCGATGAAGGGAAGGCGGCGGAGTTTCCCCAGGGTAGAACGCTCCTGTCGTGCGCCATCGAGATGGGGCTGCGCATCAGCCACGTCTGCGGCGGCGACGGCGCGTGCGGGACTTGCAGGGTCGAGGTGATCGACGGCTGGGACAACCTGACGCCGCCGACACCCGACGAGACGTACAAGGAGCTGGAAGCGCCGCACCGGCTGAGCTGCCAGGCGAAGCTGGTGGGGGATGTGATCGTGAAGGTGGCTCCGGTAGAGTGAGTTGTTAGTTCTAAGTTCTTAGTTCTTAGTTTCCGCATCCAAACTAAGAACTAAGAACTAACAACCAAGAACCGAGGTAACGATGACAGCCGTCGACACACCCACAACACTCACCGAACAGCAACTCGGCCTCCTCTTCCAATACACCGTCGAGGCCTACAAGACCTTCGAGAAGCTCGCGGAGAAGCTGCCGAATCCGCTGGCGGCGCAGATGTTCAAGGCCTTCGCGCTCGACGAGCGGGCCAGCCGCGATCTCATCGACATGAAGACGGCCGCGGCCGGCGGCTCGGGGCCGCTGCGCGTGACGCTCGGGGGCGACCTGCTCTTCGAGGACATCCTCGAGGGCGATCTCTCCTACCGCGAGACGGCGGAGTTCCTCATCGCCCGCGAGCGGACGATGGAGAAGAAGCTCAACGAGTGGGCCAAGAGCGCCGCGCCGGTCGACCGCAATCTGCTGATCTACCTGGCCGCCTCGAAGCGCGCCCACGTCGTCGAGCTCGAGCGCGAGCTGGAGCTCATCCGTGTCGACCCGGACTGGTTCAAGCGGGAAGATGCGGAGTCGCGGATTGTTCACGGATCTCGATGATCTCGATCTCTCCCGACGCCGCCGAGCATCTCCACCACGACCTCGGCGGACGCGTGCTGCGCATCGCCTTCACCACCGGCTGCGGCGGCAGCGGCTACCGCCTGGCCTTCGCCGACGAGCCGATCGCCGATGACCGCGTGCTCGACGTCGACGGCGTGCCCGTCGCGCTCGATGCCATGGCCGCCGACCGCCTCGACGGCGCGGTGATCACGTACGACGCCGGCGACGACGGCTACACGATCGATCATCCCGACGCCGTCAGCGCGGTCTGGTGCGGCTGAAGAACTTCCAGATCTCCTCGCTGGCGTCGAAGAGATGCGTCGGCCGGCCGAGGATGCGCACCAACGCTTTGTTGCTGCCGGGCCAGACGTGGCCGGAGCCGGTGAGCTTCCACAGGACGATGGTCTCGCCCGACTTGCACGGCGCGTAGACGAGCTTCGTGGCGGTGTTGCCCGCATCCTCGCCTTTGCCCACGAGGCGCGTCTCGACCTTCGGCGTGGTGGCGCAGCCGTCGTACGCGATCCACTTCCCCAGCTGCTGCTCGACGGGCGGATGCTCGACGCGGCTGTTCGTCATCGGGAACGGCGGCCCGAGCCCGCCGGCGTAGAGCGCGCGCGGGTCGTCGACGCTGTGGATGTGCATGATGGAGACGGGCTTCGTCGGGTGGAAGCGGACGAGGACCATCGATCCCGCCACCGGGGCGATGGCCCGCACGAGGTCGGGCGCCTCCGCGGCCAGCCGGTACGACATCATCGCGCCGTTCGACATGCCGGTGGCGAAGACGCGCCTGCGATCGATCGGAGTTCGCTTGGCGGCATCGTCGATGACGGCCCGGATGAAACCGACGTCGTCGACCTGCTCGAGCGCCGACGCGCCGCAGCACGTGCCGGCGTTCCACGTC
>JBKOUP010000381.1:0-4985 GCA_046723495.1 Acidobacteriota bacterium | reverse complement strand
GCCCTGCTCCACGCCGTGGCCGATGATCTTGCACCCGCAGTGGGCGCACGCCGGCGCGCACTTGTAGATCGCGCACTCGAAGCTGTCGAACGTGTAGCGCGTCCCGCCCGCCGTCAGCTCGAACGATTTGTCGTAGTCGTTATTGCAGACATCGCATTTCGCCATGCTTACGTCTGAAGCAAGATGCGCTCCGCGTCCTCGGTCCAGTCCGCATCGAAGACGACGACGATGACGTGCTCGACCTTCGTGACCGCGGCGCGCAACGCGTCGCGCATCGTCGTCAGAGAATCGACGAACTTGAAGTGCGCATGCCCCGTGGCGAAGAGCGGCATGGCGATCGACTCACATCCGATCTTGTCCGCCTCGGCCAGCGCATTCGCGACGCAGGCGCGGATGATCTGCGCCGACGAGCGGTGGTTGGCATCGCTGGCGACGCAGTGGAAGATCGCCTTATACGGCAAGCGGCCGGCCGACGTCGTCACCACCGAGCCGGGGACGAGGGTCTTGCCGGCCAGGAGGGCCTCCGCTTCGCGCAGGACCTCGAAGCCGCCGCGGTCGCGCACGCTGCCGCCGGTGCCCATCATCAGCGACAGGCGCGGATTCGTCGACGTGCAGAGCGCCTCGGCGGGCGCATCGGTCAGGTCGCCGGTGAAGACGGTGATCCTCATGAAAGGGGACAGGGGACAGGGGACGGGGGACAGGTGTTGTCGTTGCGAGGGCACGACCTGTGCCCTGTCCCCTGTGCCCTGTCCCCTGAATCAGAACGCGTTCAGGATGTACTCGAGCGGATTCACCGGATTGTTGTTCAGGCGCACCTCGTAGTGCAGGTGCGGTCCGGTGGAGCGGCCGGTCGAGCCGACGTAGCCGATCACGTCGCCGCGCTTCACGTGCTGGCCGGGATGCACGGTGAAGCTGGAGAGATGTCCGTAGCGCGTCGAGTAGCCGTAGCCGTGGGAGATGTAGATCACGTTGCCGTAGCCGTTCGCCCACTCCGACTTGACCACGATGCCGTCGGCCGGCGCGCGGACGGCCTGGCCGACCGCCGAGGAGATGTCGACGGCGGCGTGCGTCCCGTGCTCGCCGGTGAAGGGATCGGAGCGTCCGCCGAAGCCGTCGGTGAGGATGCCGCGCACCGGCGCGATCGACGGCGTCGACGACAGCATCTCGGCCTGGGCCACGAACTTCTGCTCGAGGACGGAGAGGTCGCCGTTGATGCGGTGGGAGCGGAAGGACATCTTGTCGAGATCGTCGCGGTAGGGGTTGTCGCCGAGCTCCGTGGGGCGGAGGCCGCCGACGCCGCCCTGCGCGGTCTCGTCCAGCGTGCTGATGCCGGCGATGATGGCCAGCTTGCGCGTGCGGTCCTCGACGGTGCGGAGCTGCGTCCGCAGCGACTCGACCGACTTGCTGAACTGCTCGTTGGCGCTCTGGAGGTTCTTGTTCTCCCGGCGCAGCTTCGTCAGTTCGTGGGTCTGGGAGAGGGAGGTGAAGTACTGGACGGAGAAGAACGTCGAGAGGCAGAGAGAGGAGGTGACGAGGGAGACGAGGGAGATCAAGAGCCGGTGGGACACCTTCAACTTTCGAAATTTCGCCCGCGCGTGCGGGACAAAGATGATCGTTGAATAGCGTTGGTCCATGAGCGCTCCTGAACGAGAACTTTGATTCCTATCGGGGCCGTTGGTGGCGGGTATTCTATGAAAAGAGGGGTGCGAGTCAACGTCAAATCGTCACACTAAGTGCCGTGACGACAAGCACTTCCGAGGGCTGTTTATGGCGTAATCGCATAAACGGCTGGAATGGCGAGAGAAGTGCGTTTTTAGTGGCTAATAACTATCGGGCCATTCGGCGCAGTGAATTTTTGATTCGGAAGTTCGTAGGGCGCAGGGCGCAGGGGGCAGGGCGCAGGGTGGGTCAGGCGCTGATGCGGCCCCTGGGTCAACAACCATCTGCGCCCCGCCCCCTGCGCCCTGCGCCCTCGGTCGTGTTATCCTCCGCCCGCCAATTTCCATGAACGTCAAAAAGCGACTGCTGGACGGCCCGCGGATGAACCGCGCCATTCGCCGCATGGCCATCGAAGTCGTCGAAAAGAACCGCGGCATCGACGATCTGCTCATCGTCGGCATCCGCAGCCGCGGCGTACCAATCGGCGAGCGCATGGCCGCCGAGATCACGGAGATGGAGAAGACGCCGGTTCCCTTCGGCATCCTCGACATCACCCTCTATCGCGACGACCTCACCACCATCGCCCCGCAGCCGGTGGTCAAGCCGACCAAGCTCCCCGAGCCGATCGACGACAAGGTCGTGGTCCTCGTCGACGACGTCCTCTACACCGGGCGCACCGTGCGCGCCGCGCTCGACGCCCTGATCGACTTCGGCCGCCCGCGCAAGGTCATGCTGGCCGTCCTCGTCGACCGCGGCCACCGCGAGCTGCCGATCCACGCCGACGTCATCGGCAAGACCGTCCCGACCGACGCGAACGAAGTGATCAAGGTCAAGCTGACCGAGACCGACGGCGACGACGAAGTTCTGATCATGGAAAAGTAGTGCGCGCGCAAACTTCCTCGCTCCGCACGAAAGACTTGCTCGGCATCGAGCCTCTCAGCCCGGAAGAAATCTCTCTGATTCTCGACACCGCCGAGGGCTTCAAGGAAGTCAGCGAGCGGCCGGTGAAGAAAGTGCCGGCCTTGCGCGGGCAGCTCGTCATCAACCTCTTCATGGAGGCCTCCACGCGCACGCGCGTCTCCTTCGAGATCGCCGAGAAGCGCCTCTCCGCCGACACGCTGAACTTCTCCGCCAGCGGCTCCTCGGTCGAAAAAGGGGAGACGCTCATCGACACCGCCGAGAACCTCATGGCCATGCGGCCGGACATGATCGTCATCCGCCACAAGCACCCCGGCGCGCCGAAGATGCTCGCCGAGCGGCTGCCGGCCTCGATCATCAACGCCGGCGACGGCGCGCACGAGCACCCCACCCAGGCCCTGCTCGACGCCTTCACCATTCGCGAGCGCCTCGGACGCCTCGACGGCATCAACGTCTCCATCGTCGGCGACATCGCCCACTCCCGCGTCGTCCGCTCGAACATCCATCTGCTGACGAAGATGAAGGCGAACGTGACGGTGGCGGGGCCGCCGACGCTGATCCCGGCGGAGATCGAGAAGATGGGCGTGCGCGTCGTGCACTCGCTCGACGCCGCCATCGACGGCGCCGACGTGATCATGATGCTGCGCATCCAGATCGAGCGGCAGGGGAAGCTCTCCTTCCCGTCGCTGCGCGAGTACTACAACACCTTCGGCCTCACGCCGGAGCGCCTCCGCCGCTCGAAGAGCGACGCCATCGTCATGCATCCCGGCCCGATGAACCGCGGCGTGGAGATCGCCTCCGACGTCGCCGACAACCCCGAGCGCTCCGTCATCCTCGAGCAGGTGACGAACGGCGTGGCGGTGCGCATGGCGGTGCTGTATTTGCTGGGAGGAGCGCACCTTGAATGAAGGCAGAAGTCAGAAGGCAGAAGTCAGAAGTTGCGTGTGCCGCCAGGCCTTCTGCCTTCTGCCCTCTGCCTTCTGACTTGTGATCGATCATGAGCCTTCTCATCACCAACGGCAGAGTCGTCGATCCGAGCCAGGAGTTGGACGCCAAGCTTGACGTTCTGATTCAGGACGGAGCCATCGCCAGGGTCGACCGCAAGATCAAGGCCGACGTCAACACCCTCGACGCCACCGGCCTCGTCGTCACCCCCGGCTTCATCGACCTTCACGTCCACCTGCGCGAGCCGGGGCAGGAGCACAAGGAGACGATCTCGACCGGGACGCGCGCCGCGGTGGCGGGCGGCTACACGGCGGTCTGCGCGATGGCCAACACGGCGCCGCCGAACGACGAGCGCGCCGTGACGGAGATGATCATCGCCGAGTCGCGGCGCAACGGCGCCTGCCGCGTCTATCCGATCGGCGCGGTCAGCAAGGGGCTCAAGGGCGAAGAGCTCGCCGAGCTCGCCGACCTCCGCGCCGCCGGCTGCGTCGGCGTGAGCGACGACGGCAAGCCGGTGTGGAACGCGCAGCTGATGCGCCGGGCCCTCGAGTACTGCGCCATGCTGAAGATGCCGCTGATCGCCCACGAGGAGGACGGCCACCTCAACGAAGGGGGCGTCATGCACGAGGGCTACTACTCCACGCTCCTGGGCATGGCCGCGATTCCGGCGGCCTCGGAAGAGACGCTCGTGGCCCGCGACGTGATCCTGGCCGCGCTGACGAAGTCGCACGTGCACGTCGCCCACGCCTCGACGCGCGGCGCGATCGACGCCGTGCGCCGCGCGCGCAAGGCAGGCGTGCGCGTGACCTGCGAGGTGACGCCGCACCACCTCGCCCTCGGCGACGACGCCGTGCAGTCGTTCTCGACGAATCTGAAGATGAATCCGCCGCTGCGCTCGGCCGAGCACCGCCAGGCCATCATCGAAGGCGTCGCCGACGGCACCGTCGACGCCATCGCCACCGACCACGCTCCGCATCACTTCGACGAGAAGAACGTCGAGTTCGACCTCGCCCCGTTCGGCGTCATCGGCCTGGAGACGGCCTTCGGCGTCTGCTACGGCCAGCTCGTGCTGAAGAAGGTCATCGACCTGGCGCGCCTCGTCGACCTGCTGTCGTGCAGCCCGGCGCGCATTTTCAATCTCCCCGGCGGCACGCTGCAGCGCGGCGCCCTCGGCGACGTGACCCTGCTCGACCTGAAGGCGCGCTACCAGGTCACCAACACGTTCCACTCCAAAGCGTCGAACTCGCCGTTCATCGGACAGAAGCTGCGCGGTAGGATTGCCGCGACGATCGTGGCCGGAGCGATCAAACACCAGCAATGAGCGACGAGAAACCCAAACGCGTCGTCATCGTCGACGACTCTCCGGCCTATGGCGACCTCTGGTCGAACTTCATCCTGGAGCGCTACCCGGAGAAGGTGAGCGTCGAGACCTACAGCCACCCGTACGACGCGCTGCCCAAAGT
>JBKOUP010000478.1:0-3538 GCA_046723495.1 Acidobacteriota bacterium | reverse complement strand
GCCGTGGGTCGTGCGGGTGATGTCGCATTACGGCGGGCTGCCGTACTTCACCGGCGTGCTGATCTTCATGGGCATGGCGGCGATCCTCGGCCTCTACGGCGGCCTCTTCGCCGTGGTCCTGAGGCGCATCGACCCCGGCGCCAGCGTCGCGCGCTGGCTCCTCGTGCCGCTGGCGTGGGCGGCGACCGAGTACGCGCGCACGTTCCTCCTCAGCGGCTTTCCGTGGAACCTCATCGCCGCGGCCATCGTCGACTACACGCCGCTCGTGCAGTTCGACCGCGTGGCCGGGCCGTACGCGCTCGGCGTGCTGGTGCTCCTGCCGTCGACGCTGGCGGCGTGGTGGATCGTCGGGCGTCCCCAAGGCATCCGGCGCCTCGTCGTCACCGGCGCCGTGATCATCGTCTGCTTCGTCTGGTGGCTGACCGGCGTCGTGGCCGTGAAGCTGATCGAGCGCCCGACCGCGCCGCAGCCGTCGACGGCCGCGCTGCTGCAGCCGAACATCTCGCAGGAGATGCGCTGGGACGACGCCAACCTGGCGCTCATTTTCCAGCGGATGATGGCCATGACGGACGAGGCGTTCGCGCACGGTGCGCACGTAGTGATCTGGCCGGAGTCGACGGTGCCGCTGTCGTACACGCGCACCGACTTTTTCCGCGACGCGATCGAGTCGACCACGCGCGAGCATCACGCCGACGTGATCCTCGGATCGATCGCCGAGGATCCGAGCGACGCCACGAAGATGTGGAACGCGGCCTTTCTCGTGAGCGACGGCAGGACGATCGGGCACTACGACAAGATCCGCCTCGTGCCCTTCGGCGAGTACGTGCCGCTGCGCAAGATGCTCTTCTTCGCGCACAAGCTCGTGCGCGCGGTGGGGGAGTTCGAGTTCGGCACGAAGGACACGCCGCTCGACGGCCGCTTCCGCTACGGCCCGGCCATCTGCTACGAGGTCGTCTACCCGCAGATCCCGCGAATGCAGGTCGTGCACGGCGCGACGGTGCTGGTGACGATCACGAACGACGCCTGGTACGACGGCACGTCGGCGCCGCGGCAACATTTGAATCAGGCCAGGCTGCGGGCGGTGGAGACGGACCGGTACCTTCTGCGCGCGGCGACGACGGGGATATCGGCGTACGTGACGCCGGCGGGGCGGGTGGTGGAGGAGCTGGCGATGAATCGGCAGGGGATCATCTACGCGAGGTTTGAGGCGAGATCGACGGAGACGGCGTATGTTCGGTTTGGGGACTGGTTTGCGTGGGTGGCGATTGCGGCCGTAATCATCGCTTTGTTTCGGCCGCGAAAAATGCAGAATGCAGAATGCAGAATGCAGAATTAGAAGCGGAGCAATTCTGCATTCTGCATTCAACATTCTGCATTCGAGACAACGACATGAAAGACGACACCTTCCAAAAGATCCCCATCCTCCACGACCGCCTCGCCTCGGTCCGGAGCTATCTTTGACCTCGCCTCGGCGAAGAAATCGCTCGAAGAGATCGAGCGCGAAATGTCCGCGCCCGGTTTCTGGAACGATCCCGAGAAGGCCCAGGACGTCGGGCGCAAGCGCTCCCGTGTAGAGAAGCGTATCGCCGCCGGCGAGTCGATCAACGCCAAGTCCGAAGACCTCGAGGCGCTGCTCGAGCTCCATCGCGAGGGAGAGCACGTCGACGACGAGATCGAGCAGCTCGTGGCCCAGCTCGAGGCCGAGGTCGACTCCATCGAGCTCACCATGAAGCTCTCTGGCGAGCACGACGACCGCGACGCCATCGTCTCCATCCACCCCGGCGCGGGCGGCACGGAGTCGCAGGATTGGGCGGAGATGCTCCTGCGCATGTACCTGCGCTTCTTCGAGCGGCGGGGCTGGGCGGCGGAGCTCGTCGAGGTCCAGGCCGGCGAAGAGGCAGGCATCAAGAGCGCCACCGTGATCGTGCGCGGCGAGTACGTCTACGGGCATCTCAAGTCCGAGCACGGCGTGCACCGCCTGGTGCGCCTCTCGCCGTTCGACGCCGCCAAGCGCCGGCACACGTCGTTCGCCTCGGTGCACATCTACCCCGACATCGACGAGGAGATTCACATCGACATCAACGACAAAGACCTCCGCGTCGACACCTATCGCTCGAGCGGCGCCGGCGGACAGCACGTCAACGTCACCGACTCCGCGGTACGCATCACCCACCTCCCGACCGGCATCGTCGTCACCTGCCAGAACGAGCGCAGCCAGCACAAGAACCGCGACGTGGCCATGAAACTCCTGCGCGCGCGGCTCTACCAGCTCGAGCTCGACAAGCGGCAGGAGGAAGTGAAGAGCATCGAGGGGGTGAAGAAGGACATCGCCTTCGGCAGCCAGATCCGCTCGTATGTCCTGCAGCCGTACCAGCTGATCAAGGATTTGCGGACCGGATACGAGGTCGGCGACGTGCAGCGCGTCCTCGACGGCGACCTCTTCGAGTTCATCGACGCCTACCTCGCCCAGCGGGCCCGCAAGAGCGCGGAGGAGTAGCGGTGCGCGTGTCGATGCTGACGCCGCTGCCGCCGACGAAGACCGGCGTGGCGCACTACGCGTCGATGCTGATCCCCGCGCTCGCCAAGCGCGTCGATCTCGTTCTGAACGACTTGACGGTTCCCGACCGCATTTACCACCTCGGCAACAACCCCCATCACGAGTGGATCTACCGCGAGGCCATGCGGACGCCGGGCGTCATCGTGCTGCACGACCTCGTGCTCCATCACCTCATCGTGGAGATGACGCTGGCGCGCGGCGACGTCGAGGGCTACGTGGCCGCCTTGCGCGCGAATCACGGCGAGGCCGGCGCGGCGTGGGCGCGCGGGCGGGCGGCGGGACTGCACAGCGAGATGGGCAACTTCCTGCTGCCGGCGTCGGTCGACGTGGCCCAGCGCTCGCGCGCCGTCATCGTGCACAACCGCTACGCCGCGGAGCGCCTGCGCTCGTTCGGCGTGACGACGCCGATCCACGTCGTCGCCCATCCGTTCGAGCCGCATCAGCCGCGACGACAACCGCCGCATGACGAGCGCGTCATCGGCTTCTTCGGCTTCCTCACGAGCGCGAAGCGCGCGGAGGTCGTGCTGGCTGCGTTCGCGAAGGCGCGCCGGCGCCGGGCCATGCGCCTGCTCGTCGTCGGCGAGCCGGCGCCGGACATCGACGTTGCCGCCTTCGCGGACGAGGGCGTGACGTTCACCGGCTTCGTCCCCGACGAGGAGTTCGCGACGTACTTCGACGCCGTCGACTGTCTCGTCAACCTCCGCTACCCGAGCGCCGGCGAGACCTCGGGGACGCTGATCCGAGCCCTCGCCGCCGGCAAGCCGGTGGCGGTGAGCGATTACGCGCAGTTCGCGGAGCTGCCCGACGATTGCGTGGTGAAGATCCCCTTCGACGGCGAGATCGACGCGCTCGCCGACTTCTTCGCCGGCGAGCTTCCCGACATGTCCGCCGCGCAACGCCGCTGGCTCGAAGAGAACGCCACCGTCGACATCGCCGCCGAGGGATACCTCGAGGCCCTCTCCCCGCGCGGCGGGGAGAGGG
>JBKOUP010000422.1:0-9728 GCA_046723495.1 Acidobacteriota bacterium | reverse complement strand
GCCGCGGCCCTGCGCGCGCGAGCGGACGCCTCGGCGTGGTGCATCCTCGTCAACGGCGAGGAGCTCTACGTCGAGCGCGAAGACGTCCCCGACGTTCCGGCGGAGCAGCAGCGCACCTTCCACGTCTTCTACGCGACCGAGCATCTGCAGTCGCTCTTCCCGCACGCGCAGATCCTCCCGCCGGCGAACAACGAGATGCAGCACTGCTGCGTGATCCGCAAATGATGGACTTCGTTCGACTGACCGAGGAGCAGCGGAAGGCCTTCGATGACGACGGCTTCCTCGTCGTGCGCAACGCCATCGACGCCGAGTCCGTCGCCGAGCTCACCGAGGCCGCCGACCGCGTCGCCGACATCTTCCTCCGCAAACACGTCATCCCCGGAAAGCCCGAGCACAACCACTGCGACTGGCGCCCCGGCCTCTTCCGCGAGAAGGCCCTCCAGGACCTCGTCGCCCGCGCGCCGATGGTTCCGCTCATCGTCCAGCTGCTCAGCCCGAACATCCACCTCCACTCGACTTCGGTCCTCTACAAAAAACCGTCCGACCCCGACGCGCCGCCCTTCCGCCGCGGCTGGCATCGCGACATCCGCATCCCCCGCGACCTCGGCCACCAGGCCCTCCCGCGCGTCGGCATCAAGGTCTGCTATTGCCTCACCGACTTCCCGACGCCGAGCTCCGGCATGACCCTTCTCGGACGACGAACGCACCTGCGCACCGAACCGCTGGTGATTCCGAAGGGCGGCGTCGATCCGAAGGACGTCGAGCTCTGCGACCTCACCCTCAGCGCCGGCGACGCCTTCCTCTTCGACAACCGCCTCTACCACACCGCCACGCCGAACAAGAGCAACCGCACCTCGAAGGTGCTGATGTACGGCTACGCGTACCGTTGGATGAAACCGGAGATCTATCTCGAGACTCCCGACATGCGGAAGCTCGCTCAATCCGACCCGATCACGTTCCAGCTCCTCGGCGGCTACCGCGACATCGACACGCCGCCGTGGGCGCTGCAGAACTGGGCCGAGCGGCACGGTGTGGCCCCGAAGCCGGTGCCGTGGTTCGTGGAGGAGTCGTGATCCGCTTCCACTGGATGCTGCCGAAGGCCTTCGAGGTGACGCGCGGGCAGACGCCGCGCGAGGCGGCGCGCTATCGCATCGAGTCCATTCAGATCGAGTCGCCGTCGCCGCGGCCGGACATGGACGGCTGGATCGACTTCGCCAGGCACGCCGAGGACGCCGGCATCGAGTCGGTGTTGATCTCGTTCAGCCGGTACGAGCCCGAGCCCTTCCTCGTGGCCTGCGCCATGGGACAGGCCACGGCGCGGCTCAAGTACATCGTCGCCTACCGCTCCGGGCTGATGTCGCCGGCGTCGTTCGTGCAGCAGGTCAACACGCTGTCGGCGCTCGTCGACGGCCGCGTCTCCATCAACATCGTCGCCGGCAGCTCCGCCGCGGAGCAGCGCGGCTACGGCGATTTCCTCCCCCACGACGAGCGCTGTGCGCGCGCCGAGGAGTTCCTGGCCGCCGCGAACGCCTTCTGGCGCAACGGACATGACGTCGACTTCGACGGCCGCTACTACAAGCTCGAGAAGGGAACGCTGCACACGCCGTTCGTCGCCCCCGATCGCCGCGCGCCGGAGATCTACGTCTCCGGGCACAGCGAGCAGTCGATGCGCCTGGCCGCGGCGCAGGGGACGTGCTGGCTGCGCGCCGCCGACACGCCGGAGTCGCTCCGCGCGCCGGTCGGACGCATGCGCAGCCTCGGCGCCGACGTCTGCCTGCGCGCGTGCGTGATCTGCCGTCCGACGCGCGACGAGGCCCTGCGCGTCGCGCAGTCGCTGCTCCCGGACGACGCCGCCGAAACGACGATCGCCCTGAAGAACGATTCGCGCATGTACGCGGAGTCGCACGCGAAGAGCGAGTGGCCGAGCCGGACGATCTGGACCGGCCTCGTGCCGCATTACGGTCCGGTGTGGACGACGATCGTCGGCACGCCCGACGAGCTCGCCGATCTCTTCCTCGCCTACGAGGAAATCGGCGTCAACCAGTTCATCCTCTCCGGCTGGCCGGAGGTCGACGAAGTCACGAACTTCGGCGCGCAGGTCATCCCGCGCGTGCGCGACGCGGAGCGGCGGCGGGTGGCATGACCGCGCTGCGCTTCCACTGGATGATGCCGAAGGGCGGCGAGGTGTCGATGACGACGGCGCAGGAGACCTCGCGCGTGGCCACGACGAAGAGCGACTCCCCCGCGGCGCTGCCGGACATGCAGGGCTGGACGCGCTTCGCCCGCGCCGCCGAGCAGTCGGGCCTGGAGTCGGTGCTGCTGTCGTTCAGCCGCTACGAGCCCGACACGATTCTCGTGGCCTGCGCGATGGGCCGGGCCACGTCGACGTTGAAGTACATCGTCGCCTATCGCTCCGGCCTCATCCAGCCCGCGCCGTTCGTGCAGCAGATCAACACGTTGTCGGGACTGATCGGCGGCCGCGTGGCGTTGAACATCGTCGCCGGCAGCTCGACCGCGGAGCAGCGCGGCTACGGCGACTTCCTCGAGCACGACGACCGCTACGCGCGCGCCGCCGAGTTCCTCACCGTCTGCAAGAGCTTCTGGCATGGCGACCGCGTCGACTTCGACGGCGCGCACTACCGCGTCGAGGGTGGCCGCCTCCACGCGCCGTTCCAGTCGCCCGACCGCCGCGCGCCGGAGATCTACGTCAGCGGCCACTCGCCGCAGGCGCAGTCGCTGGCACTGTCGCACGGCTCGGCGTGGCTGCGCCTCATCGACACGCCGGAAAAACTTGCCCCGATCGTCGCGCCGGTGCGCGAGCGCGGCGTCGAAGTCTGCCTGCGCCTCTGCGTGATCTGCCGCGAAACGCGCGACGAAGCGATCGCCGCGGCCATGGCCATGCTTCCCGACGACGACACCGAGCGCCAGGAGCGCGGCATCCTGCAGCGCAGCGACTCCCAGACGCTCAAGCAGGCTCTGGCCGCCGCCGACGAGCGCGGATGGATGAACCGCAACCTCTACGCGGGGCTCGTGCCGTACTACGGCTCGTCGTCGATCACGCTCATCGGCAGCGCGGCCGAGCTGGCCGAGCAGTTCATCGAATACAAGAAAATCGGCGTGACGCAGTTCATCATCGCCGGCTGGCCGAAGCTCGACGAGATGCTCGTCTTCGGCCGCGAGGTGTTGCCGCTCGTACGGCAGATGGAGGGATCGTGAGCGTTGTCGAGGCACCGAGGGCTTTCAATCGCCAGATGTACGTCAACCGTCCGGAGAACGTGTTTTACGGCACCGACGACGGCGCGCAGGACGGCTCATTCCGCGAGTTCAGCGAGATCAAGGCCCACTACGACGGCGTGGCGCCGTGGCGGCACGACGACATCCACATGATCAGCGTCGTCGGCGGCCTCTACGGGCTGAACATGATCCCGCTCTGGCGGCCGAAGCGGATCACCATCTTCGACATCAACCCCGCCGCGCTCACGTACTTCAGCCTCATTCGACAGGTGTGGATCACCAGCCGCGACGTGACGCATTTCCTCTCCCGCCTCACCGCCGGCGACTACGACGCCGAGACCGACGAGGAGCGCTTCGTGCGCGAGAACATCTGCCTCAAACAGCGCGGCTGCCTCCCGCGCGAGCGCGGCTCGACGAAGCGCCCGTACGAGCGGAGCTGGCAGTACGCCTTCGAGCACTTCGCGCTGACGAAGCGCATCCTCGCCGAGGTGCCGCTGGAGATCCGCAACGAGCCGATGGAGAGCGAGAGCTTCAGCGACTCCATCCGCACCCAGCAGAACCTCTGGATCTACGCCTCGAACATCACCGAGTTCCACTACTTCGATCTCCAGTTCGACGATCCGAAAAATTGCGTCTGCGTGCAGATCATCTTCCCCGGCAACCTGGAGATCGTCGACCTCGCTCCGCTCAGCGGCGGGCCGGTGAAGGTCGACTTTCACATCCCCCTGAAAGCGCAGCGGCGATGAAGACGAAGATCGCCACGAACGCAGCGCCGCCGGCGATCGGGACGTACTCGCAGGCCATCCGCAGCGGGAACTTCGTCTTCGTGGCCGCGCAGTCGGGGCGCGATCCGGCCACGGGCAAGCTGGCCGAGGGACTGGACGCGCAGACGCGGCTGATGCTGGCGAACGTCGAGGCCATCCTCAACGCCGCCGGCTGCACGCCGGGCGACATCGTCAAGGTCACGCTGCTTCTGGCCGACCTCAAGGACTTCAAGGAGGTCGACACGATCTACGCGTCCTGGCTCCCCGGCCTGGGCGTGGAACCGCTGCCGGCGCGCACGGCCTTCGCCGCGGCGGCGCTTCCCGCCGGCGCGCTGGTGATGCTCGAGGTCGTCGCGGCGGCGCGCGATGCCTGACGACGTCATTCAGTGCCTCTGGATCGGCCCGCGCCTCTCGGCGATGGAGCGCATGTGCCTGGCCTCGTTCCTCCGCCACGGCCACGAGGTGCACCTCTACACGTACGGCGACGTCGACAACATACCGCCCGGTACGGTGGTCCGCGACGGCCGGGAGATCCTCCCCGTGGAGCGGATCTTCCGCTACCGCGAGCACGACTCCGTCTCCGGCTTCTCGAATTTCTTTCGCTACAAGCTGCTGCTGGAGCGGGGCGGGTGGTGGGTGGACACCGATCTCGTCTGCGTGAAGCCGTTCGACTTCGGCGGCGACTACGTCTTCAGCAGCGAAGGCGCCGGCGTGGTGAATTGCGGCGCGATCCGCGCGCCGCGCGGCAGCGAGGCCATGGCCTTCGCCTGGGAGCTCTGCGACGCCAGGGAACCGGCCACGCTCAAGTGGGGCGAGACCGGGCCGGCGCTGATGAAGCAGGTCATCGAGCGCTTCGCGCTGCACGACCGCGTGCAGCCGCCCCACGTCTTCTGCCCGATCGCCTGGCCGGAGTGGCGGCGCATCGTCGACGCCGAGGCGCCGGAGCTGCCGGCCGAGTCGGTCGCGGTGCATCTGTGGAACGAGCTGTGGCGACGCAACGGCGTCGACAAGGACGCCGCGTACGATCCGAATTCGCTTTACGAGCGGCTCAAGCGCGGCGCCGGGCCGCCACCGCGTCCTCGAACGACAGACTCGGCCGCTCCTCCATCGTCTCCAGATGCGCCGCGCGCCGCCCGCGCGCGATGACGACGGGGTTGGCCGCGCGCAGCATCCGCGGCGTGCTGTAGCGGACGATGAATCCCGTCCGCCACCACGAGGCCCGGTTCGGGTTCGAGCCGTGAACGATGTCGACGTGGTGCAGCGACATCTCGCCGGCGCGCAGCTCGACGTCGACGGCGTGCGCTTCGTTGACGTCGACGGCGATCTCCTGCCCGCGGCTGAGCATGTTGCGCGGATCGCCGCGCTCGGCGTGGGCGAGCTTCACGCGATGCGAGCCCGGGACGACGCGCATGCAGCCGCTCTCGGCGGTGCTGTCGCTCAGCGCGATCCAGGCCGAGACCGCGGGCGCCTCGCCGAGGAACGTGGCGTACTCGCCGTCCTGATGCCAGGCGATGAAGCCGTCGTCGTTCGGCGGTTTCGAGAGGATCAACGATCCCCACACCACGACGTCGTCGCCGAGGATCTCGGCCACGGCGTCGACGACGCGCGGGTGCAGAGCCAGGTCGTACGCCCAGCCGAACGAGTAGTGGGCGCGATCGAAGTGCTTCAGCGTGCCGCCGTGCGCGTCGACGAGGCGTGCGTACTCGTTGCGCACGGCGGCGAGCTCGCCGTCGTCGAGGACGGGAATCGGGAAGGCGATGCCGCGCTCGTCGAACGTCATAGCACCTTCTCCATCGCCCGCACGACGTCGTCCATGTCCTCGGCGCCGTTCGGCGGGTTGATGTACGAGAACCACAGCAGCTCGCGGTTGATCGCCTCCGAGCGCGGACACGTGCCGGGCGCATGCATCCGGGCGAAGAGCGGCACGGCGTCGAGCAGGCGCGGGTAGCCCGCCACCACGGGAATCCCTTCGGCGGCGAGCAGCTCCACGAGCTCGTCGCGCGACGGCATCCCCGGTTCCGCCGCGTAGCGCATTTTGAAGACGAACCACGCCGGCGTTGCATCGCGATCGACCGCTTGCGGTGTGAAGCATGGCGGCAGCCCGGCCACCAAGCGGCGCACGTTCTCGGCGCGGAGGCGATTCCGCTCGTCGAGCTGCTCGAGCTGGGCGATGGCCAGCGCGGCCTGCAGGTCGGTGAGGCGGAAGTTCATTCCGACGATGCCTTCGTCGCTCACGCCTTCGCCGTGATTGCGGATGAGGCGCGCGCGGCGGGCCAGGTTCGCGTCGTTCGTGACGACGACGCCGCCTTCGCCGCAGGTGATCGACTTCGACTCGGTCAGCGAGTAGACGCCGACGTCGCCGAGCGATCCGACCTCGCGTCCGCGCCACGCCGCGCCGGGGGCCTGCGCGCAGTCCTCGATGACCGGGAGGCCGAGGGCGCGGACGGCGTCGAGGTCGGCGACGCTGCCGCCGAGGTGTACGGCGACGATGGCCTTCGTCCGCGGCGTGATCTTCGCGGCGGCGTCTTCCGGATCGATGCAGAGCGTGTCCGGCTTCACCTCGACGAAGACCGGTGTCGCGCCGAAGGGAACGACGCACGTCGCCGAGGCGAGGAACGACATGCACGGCACGAGCACCTCGTCGCCCGAACCGAGGCCGAGCGCGCCCGCGGCCATGACCAGGCCGGAGGTCGCGGAATTGCACGCGACGGCGAAGCGCACGCCGGCGCGCGCGGCGAACAGGGCCTCGAGCCGGCGCACCCATCGGCCGCCGAGGAAGAGGACTTCGCGGTCGTCGAAGATCGCGGCGTCGGCCGACGGCATCTCGCAGAGCGCGCCGATGTCGAAGCCCTGCGCACCGGCGCGGAAGGCCGACCAGCTGCAGCTCTCCAGCGCTTCGAGCAGCAGCTCGCGCTCCCGCCCGCCGATGCTGCACGGCGGCGCGAACGGCCGCGTGCGCACGGCCTCGGAGGCCGGCACGGCGATGGTCATGGCGCCACCAGGCAGTTCTCCGCCAGCGGCGTCAGCGGGACGACGACGGGATCGCAGTCGAGCCGCGGCCGCAGCGGCTTGAGGTCGCAGCACGCCGCCGGCACGAAGTTCATGTAGAAGATCCGCCGCGGCCATGGCGAGACGTTCGGCGCCGAGCCGTGGATGACCAGGCAGTCGAAGAGGATGACGGTGCCCGGCGGTCCCATGAGCGGGACGATGCCGTGCTCGTTCGCGGCGTCGCGCACGACGTCGGGCGGGATGTCCATCATGTCCGGAATGTAGATGTGCCCGCCGCGGTGCGAGCGCGGGATCATCATCAGCGGCCCGTTGCAGGCGTTGACGTCGTCGAGGAAGACGCCGGCGATGACGGCGCGAGGCGTGCGCATGCCGTCGAGCCGGTACCACTGGTTGAAGTCCTGATGCCACGCCCAGCCGCTGCCGGCGAAGCCCGTCTTCACGTTGAGGCGCGACTGGAAGACGTGCACCGCGCCGCCGAGGACCTGCTCGACGAGGTGCAGAAGATAGGGATGCCGCGGCACGCGCGCGAACGTGTCGTGCACGAGGTGCGCGCCGAAGACCATCTTCGGAGTGTCGGGAGCGCCGGCTTCGTCGATGACGCCGGCGCCGCGCTCGGCGACGAGGGCGTTGGCGGCGATGCGGAGGGCGGCGACTTCTTCCTTCGAAAGGAGAGAGGGGAGGATGGCGAAGCCGAGGTCTTGAAACTCGTTCATTGGGGTTCTTAGTTGTTAGTTCTTAGTTCTTAGCTTCGCAGGCGGAAAAACTAAGAACTAAGAACTAAGAACTAACAACCTCCAACCGCTCCGCCCCCTCCCTCGCCCGCACCCTTGGCAGCACTTCGTCGCGGAAGATCGCCATCTCCTCGATGTCCGGCCAGCCCATGAAAAGAAATTGCGTGATGCCGGCGGCGCGCAGCTCGAAGAGCGCGTCGGTGACTTCGTCCGAGGAACCGACGATAGCCATGGCCGGCGCGCCGAGGAACGGGACCGCGCCGCTCCAGAGGTAATCGTTCAGCCACTGCTCCTTCGTCGCCAGCGCGTACGTCGAGGTGAAGGCGACGGAGTCGGAGCGCTTGGCGAACTCCTCGTGCGTCCGGCGCGGGCGGCCGCCGACGTCTTCGAGCAGCTTCTCCGTCGCCGCGAGCGCTTCGCGCCGCGTGGGGCGGGCGATGATCGAGACGAGCAGCCCGACGTCGATGCCTTTGTCGATCAACTCGGCTGTCCGCTCGCGCAGCACTTCGGGTTTGTCGGGCAGGCGCCACAGGCAGCCGGCATGCTTGACGGCCATCTCCTCGGCGCGCGCGGAGTTCCCGCCGAGGAAAATCTCCGGCTTCGTCCGGTCCGGCGCGACGAAGGGAACGATCAGCTTCCCCTTCTCGATTTTGTAGTAGCGCCCCTCGAAGTTGACCTCGGCCTCGCGGCGCCAGAAGGCGTCGCAGACGGTGAGGAACTCGTCGGTGCGCTCATAGCGCTCGTCGTGGGCGAGGAAGTCGCCGTAGTAGCGCTGCTCCTCCGGCGTGTGCCCGGCCACGACGTTGAGGCAGATGCGGCCGTTCGTCAGCGTGGCCACGGAGTTGACCTGTTGGACGAACGCGGTCGGCGAGAAAATGCCGCTGCGCACCGCGACCATGAACTTGATCGTCGACGTGCGCATGCCGACGGCGGCGGCGAGGACGATGGGGTCGGGCCGGTGAAAGCCGAACGCGGTCAGCACCGACTCGATGCCACAGTCCTCGGCGTGTTTGCAGAAGTTGACGAGGGTGTCGAGCTCCTGGATGCCGACCGCCGAGCGCGCCTGCGCGCCGCGATATTTCTCGCCCGCCGACGACATGCTCCAGTGAAATCGAAGGCTCATGGCGCGATCGCCTTGAAGAAGGAGTGGTCGGATTTCTTGCCGAGGACCTGCCGGCCGATCGTGGCCAGCACCTGATCGTCGTTGTCGTGGCGGACGTAGATCGTCAGGTCGCGCACGATGCGCTCGATCGGGCTCGGGCGGTTCAGCGCGCGCGCACCGCAGGCGCGGACGCAGTGGTCGACGGTCTCGCTGGCGAGGTGCTCGCCGAGGTGGCGGATGCGGCTTCCCGCGGCCTGGGCCTCGGCGTAGCGGCCGCTCTCCCACAGCGTGGCGATGTGCCGCAGCCAGAGCTGCATGGTCTCGACGTTCAGAGCCATCTTGGCGACGTGGTGCTGCACGTACGGATCGTCGGTCTTGTTCTGATGGCGGATGAAGTCGAGTCCGTACTCGAACGCGGCCTCGGCGGCACCGAGAAACGACGACGCGTAATGCGGGACGAAGCAGGTCTGCCATCCGTCGCGCAGGTACTGTCCCGGCGTGCCGACGAGGTTCTCATCGGGGATGAACGTTTGATCGAAGCGGACGGCGTGGCTGACGGTAGCGCGCATGCCGATCGGATCCCACCACGCTCCGTCGATGTGGATGGTCGGATCGGTGAGATCGCAGGCGAGGAGGAGCACCGTCTCGGCCGCCTCGGCGCTGGCGTGACGCGCGCCACCCGGACCGGCGGGGTTGACAAGGAGCAGCGCCCATCGCGCGCCGCCGGCGCTCGTGCAGAAGGCCTTGGTGCCGTTGAGGACGAAGCCGCCGTCGACGACCTGCACGGTTGTGCCGAAGCGGACTTGCTCGCCGGTCGCGCGCGCTTGCGGCTCGCCGCTCCAGGCCACCCACGTCTCGTTCCGCTCGACGATGCCGGCGAACCAGCGC
>JBKOUP010000255.1:0-3954 GCA_046723495.1 Acidobacteriota bacterium | reverse complement strand
GTCGGCGGTCAGCTCGAAGAAGCGGATCTGCTGCGCCGGCTCGGAGAGAAACTGGATGAGCTTCTCCGCCGCGGCGCGATGTTTCGTCCCGCGAAAGATGACCAGGCTCGAGCCGCCGGCCATGGAGATGCCGGTGGGCTCGGCGGCGGTCAGCGCAGGCAGCGGCGCGGTGGCCCACTTGTCCTGCATCTCCGGCGGCATCTTCCGGCGGAACTCGCCGACGTTCCACGGGCCGGTGATGTACATGGCGAAGTCGCCTTGCGCGAATTGCTGGTAGAGGTTGGCGATGAGCTGGTTGCTCACCGACGGCGCGAAGCCGCGGTGGAAGGCGTCGATGTAGAAGGCGAAGGCGCGGGCGAACTCGGGCTGGCGGAAGGCGCCGCGCGTGCCGTCGGGCGTCAGCAGGGTGGAGTGGCTGGAGAGGGCCAGCATGAGGATGGGCTCGAATTCGTTCGTCGGCAGGAGGATGGCGTAGCGGGCGCGGTGCTCGCGCTCGATGCGGGCCATGGCGTCGCCCCATTCGCTCCAGGTGCGCGGTCCGCGCGGATAGCCGACGGCGGCGAGGACGTCGCTGCGGTAAAAAAGGACGCGGGTATCGACGTACCACGGTACGCCGTAGAGCTTCCCGTCGACGACGTTCGTGGCCCAGATGCCGGCGAACTGGTCGCGGGCGTCGAAGCCGTGCAGCTCCTCGAGCGCGCGCACGGCGGCGAACTCGGGGATCCAGGTGTTCCCCATCTGGGCGATGTCGGGCGTGGCCTCGCCGACGAAGGCGGTGAGGAGCTTCTCGTGCGCGTCGGTCCAGGGGATCTGCTGGACGACGACGTGGATCGACGGGTTGCGCCGCTCGAACTCGGGGATCAGGGCGGTGACGCGCTCGCCCTCGGCGCCGAGGGCCCAGAAGATGAGGGCTTCGCGGGCGTTGCGAGACTGCGCGCAGGAGCAAACCAGAAGTAAGAACGCGCACAGACGCTTCGCGCTGTGGCGTTTATCGCCGCTCCAGCCGGCAACGCGATGCGTTGCGGCTGAGCGCCGATGGGCCTCGCGCCGATCGATCGGCCGCTCTGGTTTCTGGTTTCTGGTTTCTGGTTTCATCGCAGCCACCCGCCCGTAAACCCCGCCCTCTTCAATCCCCGAATCACGTGTTCATTGCGACGCATCGTCTTCCACACCAACCCGCTCCGGTAATTCTCGATCATGGCCACGATCGGGCCCTCGTCGATGCCGAGGTAGTCGACGTCGAACCAGCCTTGGCCGGGGACGACGCGGCCGTGCTTGAGCTGCTCGGTCGTCTGCAGCGTGGGGTTGAAGGCGTCGAGGAAGCCGTACGTCGAATACAGGTTCGTGCCGTAGCGCGTCGTCATCTCGCGGATCGCGGCGATGGAGATCTCCGGCGTGAAGACGATCGACGACGCGGCGGCGGTGGGGGCGATCGTGCCGTCGTCGCGGACGTCGCCGGCCGTCGCGCCCCGCGCGGTGTAGGAGTGGAACGTGCGCGCGCGGCCGTCGATCGTCACCGTCGCGTCCATCGGGCCGTCGCACGCGGAGAGGCCCCAGACCGTGTTGCCGTAGCCGCGCCAGCGGCCGGGATTGTCGATCGCATAGGCGTGCTGGGCGAGCGTCGCGCGGCGGGAGTTCTCGAACCAGTCGATCCCGCTCTTGTCGCGGATGCCGCGGAAGTCGATCCAGACGTGCGAGTACTGATGGCCGAAGAGGGGCGCGAAGAGCACGTGGTCCTGTCCGTAGAACGTGCCGCGGCGGTCGGTCTTGTGGTACTCGCTCCACGCGCCGGCGTCGACCGGATGCGTCGGCGAGCCGAGGGCCAGGATGATCACGATCATGGCCTCGTTGTAGCCGCGCCAGTCGTACGTGTGGAAGCCCTGCTCCGGCGTCCAGCCCATGCTGATGGCCGGCGCGCGCGGCTGCTCCCACGTCCACTCAACGCGCTCGTACAGCTGCTCCGCCGCGTCGCGGATCGGTTTTTCCTCGGCGCGGTCGAAGTACGACTGCGCGAAGAGCGCGCCGGCGACGAGGAGCGCCGTGTCGATCGTCGACAGCTCCACGGTCTGGAAGCGCTCGGCCGTGCGCATGTCGAGGAAGTGGTAGAAAAAACCGTGGTAGCCGGAGACGCCGTGCGGCTCGGAGCCCTGCTTCATGGCCAGGAGCGAGCGCAGCGTGGCCAGCGTGCGCGCGGCGGCCTCGGCGCGCGTGACGTAGCCGCGCTCGGCGCCGATGCCGTACGCCGTCAGGCCGAAGCCGACCGCGGCGATGCTGGAGAACGACGGCGTCGGCGCGCGATCGGGGACGAGCAGCGTGTGCGGGTCGGCCAGGTCCCAGAAATAGTGAAAGCTGCGGCGCTCGACGTCGTCGAGAAGGGCCTCTTTGCGCTGCACTGCCGCGGAACGGCAGCAGAGCAGCGCGACGAGCGCGAGCGCCGCGAGCTTTCGCATGGCCATCGTCATCCTGAGCGAAGCGAAGGATCTCAAGCGTCGCAGCCTGAGATCCTTCGCCGTCGTTGCGGCTCAGGACTAGAAATTCACCCGCACTCCCAACTGCTCCCGGCGTCCGAGGCTGGCCAGGCAGCCGGGGTTGCCGAGAACCTTGTTCGGATCGTCGTTCGGTCCGACGAAGTTGCTGAGGCAGCCGTAGTTCGTCCAGTTGCCGGCATTGAAGACTTCGCCGATGACCGAGACCGACATCTTGTGGCCGATCGGCACCGGCTGCTCGAGGCGCAGGTCGACGTTGCGGTAGCCGCCCGACGGATAGACGGCGCGGTTGATCACGCCGGTCTTGAGATGTCCGGCCAGGTCGAAGCCCTGGCTCAGGTCGAACACCTGCGTGGCCGGGCCGGTGCCCCACGTCAGCGTCGCGCCGAGGCGCGTTCCGAACGGCAGGCCGTAGATGCCGCTGGCGATGAAGTGATTCGGCTCCGAGCCGGCCGTCGGATGCCGCGCGTAGAGCGCCGTGTTCGGGAGGTCGAAGGCGAAGAGGTCGGGACCGCCGTTCTCCTCCGCCTTCGCATGCGTGTAGGCGAAGTGCGCTTCCCAGTTCGAAGCGTACGGCTTGTCGAGCGTGAACTGCCAGGCGTTGTACCAGGTGCGCCGTCCGCCGGCGGGATCGGAGATGATGACGTTGCCGAAGCCCGCCACCGGCGCGACGCAGCACGTGCCGCTCGCCGAGACCCACGTCGGTCCGTGATAGCCGCGCACGACGTTGTAGCTGACGGAGCTGAGCCACGTGCCGAAGGCCTGCCGGAATCCGAGGTTGGCCTGGTTCGAGTACGGCGGGCGCGTGTTGTTGCTGAGGAGGAAGATGTCGGGGCGCACCTGGCCCGAGTTGATTAGCCCCTGCAGCCCCGCCACGCTGAGGTAGCTCGGGTTCCAGACGATCTGGTTCGTGCCGGGCAAGGGCGACGTGGCGGGGCAGGGAGAGTTGGCGGGCGCGACCGGCGGGCATACAAAGTTGAACGAGTACGTCGGGAACTGCAGGTGGAAGCGCTCTTCCATGGCCACGTTGAGGTAGAGGCGATCGTAGTAGCGGCCGGCGCCGCCGAAGACGACGGACTTGCTGTTGCCTTTGATGTCGTACGAGAAGCCGAAGCGCGGCTGGTACTCGTTGCGGTACGGCTTGCGGTTGCTGCCGTTCGAGAAGTAGCTCGGATCGACGATGCCGGTGAGGCCGGCCACGATGTTCGCCGGCGTCACGTAATGGTTGTCGAGCTGATTCGTCTCGTAGTCCCAGCGCAGGCCGAGGTTCAACTGCAGCTTCGGATTCACCGTCCAGGTGTCCTGGCCGTAGATGCCGTACTCGTTGTTGCCGCTCGAATAGATCGGGTTGCCGAAGCCGTAGGAGGCGCCGTAGGGGACGTTGTTCGGATTGGAGGGGTCGAACGAACTGGTCAGGTTGGGGAAGAACTTCGGGTCGCCGAGGTTGTAGCGGAAGATCGGATTGCCG
>JBKOUP010000209.1:0-6570 GCA_046723495.1 Acidobacteriota bacterium | reverse complement strand
GATCGCGCATCTCCGCGATCACTCGCGCGCGCGTGGCCGGATCCATCAGCCGCTTGCGCCACGCCTCGTAGCCGCCGGCCTGCACCCACGTCGGCATGGCCGCGTCGAGACCCGTCGCGCCGGCGGTGTAGGTGTACATGTCGGCGGTGATGCGCAGGCCGCCGGCGCGCGCGGCGTTCACGCGGTCGATGACCGCGGCCATCTTCGGCCAGTTCGCCTGCCCGGCGGCCTTGAGGTGGTAGATCTCCGCGGGGACGCCGGCGTCGCGCGCGATCGAGATCAACTCGTCGACGGCCTCGAGAAGCCGGTCGCCTTCGCTGCGGATGTGAGAGATGTACATGCCGCCGTACGGCTTCGAGACTTTGCAAAGCTCGACCAGCTCGGACGTCGTCGCGTACGTGCCGGGAGCGTAGATCAGCGCCGAGGCGATGCCGAAGGCGCCGTCCTGCATGGCCTGGCGGACGACGGCGCGCATCTGCTCGAGCTCCGCCGCGGTCGGGGCGCGGTTCTCGCGGCCGAGCACGAAGACGCGCGGCGTGGCCGCGCCGAGGAACGAGCCGACATTCACGGAGACGCCGCGGCGCGCGAGCCAGTCGAGGTACTCGCGCAGCGTCGTCCAGGCGACGTCGTAACGGATGTCGGCCTGCAGCTCGACGAATTCCTTCTTCATCGCCGGCGTGAGCGGGCCCATCGACTCGCCTTCGCCGAAGATCTCCGTCGTCACCCCCTGCTTCACGTCGGACATGCCGCGGCCGTCGGCGATGAGCGACTCCTGAGCCTGGCTCATGACGTTGATGAAGCCCGGCGCCGCGGCCAGGCCGCCGCCGTCGATCTCGCTCTTGCCGCGCCCGCGCACCGCGCCGACGGCGGCGATGCGGTCGCCGTCGATGGCCACGTCGCCGTGCACCGCGAAGCCGCCGCTGCCGTCGTAGATGTCGACGTTGCGGATGACGACGTCGTGCGCCGGCCGCGCCGTGGCGCAGGCGCTCAGCAGGAGGGCCAGAAGGAGAAGCTTTCGCATGCCTCAATAATGCGTCATCCTGAGCCGCGCAGACGGCGAAGGATCTCGAGCTTCCCATTCGGAGATCCTTCACTGCGCTTCAGGATGACGAGCTTCATCAATGTCGAGGATCTGCGCCTGGCCGCGAAACGCCGCCTCCCGCGCGCGGTGTTCGACTACATCGACGGCGGCGCCGACGCGGAGTGGACGCTGCGCGAGAACGCGCGCGTCTTCGACGACGTGCTGCTCCGGCCGCGCTCGGCCGTGGCCACGCCGCAATGCGACCTCCGCACGACGCTCCTCGGCGAGACGATCGATTTGCCCGTGATCCTCGCGCCCGTCGGCAGCTCGCGCATGTTCTACCCGCGCGGCGAGGAAGTGGCCGCGCATGCCGCCGGCCAGGCGGGGACGATCTACACGCTGTCGACGCTGTCGGGCTGCGCGGTGCGCGACGTGAAGGCGGCCACGCGCGGGCCGGTCTGGTACCAGCTCTACATCATCGGCGGGCGCGACGTGGCCCTCGCCGCCATCGAGCGCGCCAAGGGCTGCGGCTGCTCCGCGCTCGTCGTCACCATCGACACGCCCGTCGCCGGCATGCGCGAGCGCGACTTCCGCAACGGCGTGAAGGAGCTCGTCTCCGGCGCGCCGTTCGCGGCCTTCCCGCACTACTTCCAATTCCTGGCCCGCCCGCGCTGGCTGATCGCGTACCTGCGCGACGGCGGCTTGATGCGCTTCCCGAACATCGTGCTGAAGGAGGGCCCGATGCCGTACGCCGACGTCGGTGCCGCGCTGGAGCAGGCCATGGTGTCGTGGGCCGACTTCGCCTGGATCCGCGAGGCCTGGCCGGGCCCGATCATCGCCAAGGGCGTGCACACGGCCGACGACGCGCGCAAGGCCATCGATCACGGCGCCGCCGCGGTGGTGGTCTCGAACCACGGCGGCCGCCAGCTCGATGGCGTGGCCCCGACGCTGCGCGTGCTGCCAGAAGTGATCGAGGCGGTCGACGGGAAGATTGAAGTCCTGCTCGACGGCGGCATCCGCCGCGGCAGCGACGTGGTCAAGGCCCTCGCCCTCGGCGCGCGGGCCGTGCTGATCGGCCGCGCCTACGCGTACGGCCTCGGCGCGGCCGGCGGCGCCGGCGTCACGCGCGCGATCGAGATCCTCCGCGCCGACATCGTCCGCACCATGAAGCTGCTCGGCTGCGCGTCGGTACGCGACCTCGATCGCTCATTCGTCGCCTGGCGCTGACGGCACGCAGACGAGGTACGAGGTGTCGTCGACGCTCTCGAAGCACGGCGCGTCGTTGTCCGGCGCGTCCTCGGCCACGACGGCGCGGATGCCGAAGCGCTGCATGGCCTCGACCGCAGCCTCCTGCGTGGCCTCGCCCGCGGCCCAGAAGCGCGCCGGCTCCATGACCTCCGCGGCGATGCGCACCTTGGCCAGCCGCGCCCAGTACGACATGTACGGCGGATTGACGACGGCGACGTGGTCGCCGGGATGAAGGCCGCTCCGGCGCAGCCGCTCCGCGACGAGCCAGTTCTCGTGCGTCGGGCGCTGGCGCAGGCTGTCCAGCTCCGACAGCGTCGTGCGACTGGTGAGGAGCGCGAGCAGCATCGCCACCGCCGCCGCCGCGAACATCGGCTTGGCGCGCTGCAGGTCGAAGCCGGCGAAAAGTCCGAGCCAGAGAACCGTGATCGACGGCGCGACGTAGCGCGGCAGGACGATGACGGCCGCGAACATCGCCAACACCGCGAGCGAAGGAAGCGTCAGAAACCAATATCGCCGCAGCGGCTCGACGCGATTCTCTGCGCTGAAGAGGAGCACGAGGAAGACGACGAGCAGCGCGAAATGAAGCGGCGTGCGCAGGATCTCGGAGTAGTCGGCGACGTCGTGCCGGATGCGGCGCAGCTGCGCCCGCGGATCGAAGCGCGGCCGCATTCCGTCGAGCCAGTAGCGCATGTCGTCGATCACGGCGTACGTGCCGCGGCCCGCGTCGTCCGGATACGCGGCGATGAGCGGCTCGCGGAAGATCACCGGCCGCGCGTGGACCGGCTTGCCCGACGAGGCCACCCACATGATGAGGTTGTAGCGCGCCGACTCACCGGTGGAGACGCGGCCGAGCTTCATCGACAGCGGAACGATGTAGAAGGCGGCGACGGCGGCGAAGAGCGCGCCGGCGACGGCGACGCGCGGCAGGGCCCGCCGCCCGCCCGCGATGGCCGCGGCCACGAGGAGAAACGCGCCGATGGGCAGCATTGCCTCTTTGGCCAGATAGCCGACGCCGAGGGTTGCGCCGAGGAGCGCGTACGTGGCCCAGCGGCGGTCGCCGGCGGCGATGCGCACGACGAGGCCGGCGCCGAGGAAGACAGCGGCGGCGACGAGGAGGTCGGGCGTCAGCACCCCCGGCCCACACTCCTTGGCGAAGTTGCAGCCCCACAGGAAGAGCACGTACGCGATCGGCACGAGCACAACGTTGCCGAGCTGCGCGAGCAGAAACTCCAGGGCCGCGAACGCCGCGCAGTACATGAGAAAGGCCACGCCGTGCCCGACGGTGCTCTCCCAGTACGGAGTCACGTGGAAGAGCCGATTCGCCGCGGCGAGCAGCGCCGGAAAGAGCGGGCTGCGATGCGTGTGAATGGCCGCGAACCAGCCGCGCGCCAGCAACGTGTCGGCGACGTCGTAGTAGCCGACGCCGTCCGGGTTCACGTAGAAGCGCCAGTGCCAGGCGTAGAGCGCGCCGATGGCGAGGATCGCTGCGCGGGCGGCGTTTCGCATCGAAAGCACATTACGATGATGCCCCCATGCCCGTCGACGTCTCCGAATTCGAGATCCATCGCTCCTCGCTCGCCGGCCACTGCTACCGCATGCTCGGCTCCGCCTCCGACGCCGAGGATGCCGTGCAGGAGACGTTTGTGCGGGCGTGGCGGGGGCTGGAGAAATTCGAAGGGCGCGCCTCCGTGCGCACGTGGCTGCACCGCATCGCCACGAACGTCTGCCTCGACGCGCTCTCCAGCGCCTCGCGGCGCATGCGTCCGATCGATGACCTTCCCGCCGGCACGGTCGATTCGCCGCTGGAGACGCTCGATCGCACCCACTGGCTCGAGCCCGTTCCCGACGCGCGCGTCCTCCCGTCGAGCGCCGATCCGTTCGAGATCACGGCGCTGCGGCAGAGCATCCGCCTCGCCTTCGTGGCCGCGCTGCAGCACCTTCCGCCGCGCCAGCGCGCCGCGCTGCTGCTGACCGAGGTACTGGGATGGTCCGCCGCGGAAGTCGCCGATTGCCTCGAGACCTCGGTCGCTTCCGTGAACAGCGCCCTGCAGCGCGCGCGGGCCACGCTGGCCAGCCGCAACGTCTCCGTGCCGGCGGAGCTGACGGACGAGCAGTGGAGCGTCGTCGACCGCTACGTCGACGCCTTCGAGAGCTACGACGTCGACTCCCTCGTCGGCCTGCTGCGCGACGACGTCACCATGTCCATGCCGCCGTACACGCTCTGGCTGCGCGGCCCCGTGAGCATTCGCGGCTGGCTGTTCGGTCCGGGCTCGGTCTGCCGCGACTCGCGGCTCCTGCCGGTGCAGGCGTCGGCGTCGCCCGCCTTCGCCCACTACCATCTCACCGCCGACGGGCGCTACCAGGCGTGGGCGATCATCGTCCTCGAGCTCGAAGGCAACCGCATCAAAGCGTGGAATGCATTCCTCGATACCGAAAAGCTCTTCCCGCTGTTCGGCCTGCCAATCGTCGCGCCCGAAGATTTTTTTTCGCGCGACCGATGAGTTTTGCCGCGGCTTGCTGTCTATGTCTTCCAAAAGGAGACAGCAGCCATGACCACGACATTCTTTCCCGACGTTCGAGTAACCCCGGCAACGGGCGTGCAAGTGTGGAGCGGGCGCGTCCTCAGCGGCGTCGCCGTTCTGTTTCTGGCGATGGACGCGATGATCAAAGTGTTGCAGCTGCCCGTGGCGGTCGAAGGGACGAAAAAGGTCGGATATCCGGCCAGCGCCGTTCTCGTGCTCGGCATCATCCAGCTCATCTGCCTGGCCGCGTATCTGATCCCGCGCACGCGCGTCTTCGGCGCGATTCTCTGGACCGGCTACCTCGGCGGCGCCGTGGCCACGCACGTGCGCATGGGCGATCCGCTCTTCAGCCACGTTCTCGCGCCCGTCTACGTCGCCATCCTGTTGTGGGGCGGCCTTTGCCTCCGCGACGCGCGTCTGCGCGCCGTGGTGAAGGGAGCGAGGTGAGCATGAGTCGCAAGCTCTTCGTCAACATCGCCGTCCGCGATCTCGCCAAGTCGATGGACTTCTTCGGCAAGCTCGGCTTCACGTTCAACAAGCAGTTCACCGATGAGAAAGCGGCCTGCATGGTCATCAGCGAGGACGCGTACTTCATGCTTCTGACCGAGCCGTTCTTCCGCTCGTTCACCAGCCGCGAGCCGGCGGACACGACGCGCGTGACCGAAGGGATGTTCGCGCTGTCGTGCAACAGCAGGGCTGAGGTCGACGAGATGGTGCGCCGGGCCATCGACGCCGGCGGCACGCACGCCAAAGATCCCATCGACCAAGGCTTCATGTACGGCTGGAGCTTCTACGACCTCGACGGCCATCACTGGGAAGTGCTGTGGATGGATCCGAAGGCCATTCAATAGGAGACGACGATGCAGAAGATCACGCCCCATCTCTGGTTCGACACGCAGGCGCGCGAGGCCGCGGAGCTCTACACGTCGCTGTTCGGCAACTCCCGCATCAAGAACGTGACCACGCTGCACGACACGCCGTCCGGCTCGGTCGACCTGGTCAGCCTGGAGATCGCCGGACAGAGCTTCGCCTTCATCTCCGCCGGTCCGCTGTTCAAGTTCAATCCGTCGATCTCGTTTCTCGTGTCGTGCGCGACGAAGGACGAAGTCGACAAGCTGTGGCGCGGGCTCTCCGAAGGCGGCACGACGCTGATGCCGCTCGGCTCCTATCCGTTCAGCGAGCATTACGGATGGCTGCAGGACCGCTACGGCGTGCCGTGGCAGATCATGGCCAGCCGCGACGGCTCGCAGGGGATCACGCCGGTGCTGATGTTCACCGGCAAGGTCGCCGGAAAGTGCGAGGAGGCCATCCGCTTCTACACGTCGGTGTTCCCCGACTCGAGCGTCGGCAACATCATGCGCTACGGCAAGGGGCAGGAGCCCGAGCAGGAAGGGACGGTCAACTACGCGCAGTTCGCGCTGGCGGGGCAGGGCTTCGCGGCGATGGACAGCGCCCGCCCGCACGACTTCGCCTTCAACGAGGCCATCTCGCTCATGGTGAACTGCGAGACGCAGCAGGAGATCGATCATTACTGGGAGCGCCTCTCCGCCGATCCGAAAGCGGAACAATGCGGCTGGCTCAAGGACAAGTACGGTCTCTCCTGGCAGGTCACGCCGACGGCGATGGAGGCGATGCTGTCCAGCGGCGACGAGAAGAAGATCGCCCGCGTGACCGCGGCGTTTCTAAAGATGAAGAAGTTCGACCTGGCGAAGCTGCAGGAAGCGTACGACGGGGTTGGCCCGTCATCCTGAGCATGTGGCGCGGACTTCAGTCCGCGCG
>JBKOUP010000026.1:0-6338 GCA_046723495.1 Acidobacteriota bacterium | reverse complement strand
GCGAAACCAAGCCGCCGAGGGACGAACCGCCGATCGCGGTGTCGGCGGCGATCGTGCGGTAGGTCGTGTCGATCCGCGGCTTCAACTTATTCAGAAGCATGCGGCCGTATTTGTCGCGCATGCGCGTGTACTCGTCGATGCGCGCGGGGCCGGCGTGATCGACCCCGACGATGATCATCGGCGACGCCGTCCGCTCGTGGATGGCCGCGTCCGCGGCCTCGGCCAGGCGCCAGTGCTGCCCTGGGACGAAGGCGCGCTCCGGCTCGAAGAGGTTCTGCCCGTCCTGCATGTAGAGCACCGGGAAATCGCGCTCGCCGTAGCCGGGCGGCAGGTAGACCGTGACGATGCGCGGAAAATCGGCCAGGCGCTCGAGCGTCCCGCGGCGCGGTGCGCGGCGGCGATTCTCGAGGCGGAAGACGCGCTGCAGCGTGGCCCGGAAGGAACTCGCCGACATCAGAGCCGCATCTCGCGATACGCGGCGCGGAAGTAGAGGAGCGGCGCGCCTTCGCGCGTCTGGGTGTCGACGACTTCGCCGATGAAGATGGAGTGATCGCCGCCGACGACCTGCTCGTGCACGCGGCATTCGAGCGTGCAGAGGGCGTTGCCGACGAGCGGGATGCCGAGCGTGCCGCGGCGAACGTCGAGGCCGGCGAACTTGTCGCCGCCGCGCGCGGCGAAGCGGCCGGAGACGGCCTCCTGATCGCTGCCGAGGATGGAGACGCCGAATTTCTGCGACTTCGCGATCGGGTCGTGGCTCGACGACGACTTCGAGATGCAGACGAGAACCAGCGGCGGGTTGAGCGACAGCGACGCGAACGAGGCCACGGTCAGGCCGTAGTCGATCCCTTCGTGCGCGGTGGTGACGATGGTGACGCCGCTGGCAAAATGGGAGAGGGCGTGCTTGAACTGCGCGTCGTCGACGGGCATTGCGGGGCGGATCTTACAACGCGGAGGGCGCACGCTGTGCGCCCCTACCGGGTCCGCTGCTAACCTTTGTCCCTCTCCCGCGTATTGAGCCTCCGGAGGCCTCCCATGCATCGGATTCGCATCGCTCTTGCCGCCGCCGTCCTCGGATTTCTGACGCTCTCCGCGCAGGCCGCGGTTGACAGTCCGGTTCGCCGCACCTTCAACGTCGCCGCGGGCGGGACGCTGTTCCTCGACACCGACGTCGGCAGGGTCCACGTCATGCCGGGAGCGGGCGGTGTGATCGTCTCCGTGCAGCGGCACGCCTGGAGCCAGAAAGCGCTCGACCGCGTGCACCTGACGATGACGCAGCAGGGCAACGACGTGCACGTGCGCGCCGAGGTCGATTCGATGTCGCGGTGGTTCTCGTGGGGCAACGACCTCGACATGAGCTTCGACGTGACCGTGCCGGCGCGCTACAACGTCGAGCTGAAAACCTCGGGCGGATCCGTGAGCGTGGGAGACCTCCACGGCTTCGTGCACGCGCGGACGTCGGGCGGCAGCATGCGCCTCGCGCACATCGACGGCCCGGTCGACGCGCACACCTCGGGCGGCGACGTGCATCTCGACGGCGCCAGCGGCAACGCTGTGCTGCACACGAGCGGCGGCAGCGTCACGGCCGGCGACATCGGCGGCAACGTGGAGCTGAAGTCGTCGGGCGGCTCGCTGCACGCGCACCGCGTCGGGGGCACGCTCCTGGCCCGCACCTCGGGCGGCAGCATCACCATCGACGAGGCCCGCAACACCATCGATGCCGAGACCTCGGGCGGCTCGATCCGCGCCTCCATCGCGGCGCAGCCGCGCGGCGACTCGCGCCTCTCCACCTCGGGCGGCGGCATCATCGTGTTCCTCGCGCCGGCCGTCGCCGTCAACCTCGACGCCCACACCTCCGGCGGCGGCGTGCAGAGCGATCTGCCGATCACGGTCATGGGCAAGATCTCCGACGATGCCTTGAGCGGCAAAGTCAACGGCGGCGGCCCGCGCCTCGTCCTCCACTCCTCGGGAGGTGGCATTCACGTGCGCAAGCTGTAAAGTGGCGCAATGCCGGAGATCAGCGATACCGTCAACGACGCCGTGGAGCGCGAGGCCGAAGCGCACTCGCGACTGAATTCCGCCGTGGCCATCCTCGTGGCGCTCACCGCCACGTTCATGGCCCTCTGCAACATCAAGGACGGCAACATCAACCAGGGCATGCAGCAGGCCCTGTCGATGACCGTCGACACCTGGTCGTACTACCAGGCCCGCAGCGTGAAGCAGCACCTCGCCGAGGTCGCGGTCGACGAGCTGCAGACGCAGCGCGCCCTCGCGCCGCCGGCGATGCAGCCGATGTTCGACGCCAAGATCAAGCAGTACCAGCAGCAGGCGGCGAAGGAAAACGGGGAGAAGAAAAAACTGCAGAAGCAGGCCGAGGACTACCAGAAGCAGTACGACACGCTGAACTTCCACGACGACCAGTTCGACATGTCGGAAGCATTGCTGTCGGTGTCCATCGCGATGTTCGGCATCACTGCGCTGACGAGGAAGCGCTGGCTGATCTTCGTGGCCATCGCCTTCATGATCCTCGGCACGGTCATGGGGCTGGCGGGATTTTTCGGGTGGGCCATTCACCCGAACTCGTTCGCGAAGTTTCTAAGCTGACCCCAGGATCGCCTTCGCCGCCGCGCGCGCGCTCGCGAGAGCGGCGTCCGAGAGAATCCCTTCGTCGCCGACCCAATCGCCCGCGAGGTAGAGGCCTTTGACCGCCGTGACCACGGCAGGACGCGGCGCATTCGGGCGGACCAGCGCGTTCGACACCGTCATCGACGGCAGGAAGCGGCGGTGAACGACGCGCTCGCGCCAGCCGGGCTGCATCTCGTCGAGGATGGTCTCGAGCTCGGCCTCGTCGGCCGCGGCGGTCGGCGTCCGGCGGGAGCCGTCGAACTCGATCTCGTCGTCGGCGGCGGCGCCGGACTTGCGGTACTTCGCGACGTGGATCAGCGCGCCGCCCTTCGGCGTGAGCTGCGCCCACGCGGAGTGCACCGAGTAATACAGCGGACGGTCGATGCCGAGGGCGAACTTCGGCGTGGGCTGCGGCAGCGACGAGAGCGCGACGTCGAGGCACGTGGCCACCACCGGGCGCGGCGGCGGCATGAAGTCGAGGCCGTCGACGAGGTCGCGCGCCGTCGTCGGATCGACAGCCAGAATCACCGCGCTGGCCGGGAGGCGCGTGCCGCGCGCGTCCTCGTCCATGCGCGGCAGCTTCATCGAGCGCGTGCTGCTGCGCTGGAGGTCCTGCTCCAGCTCGCCGAGGGCGATGGCCGTGACGGCGCCGAGGTGGTGCTCCACGCCGACGATGTGCGAGCTCGTCACGAAGTTCACCCCGGCGGAGACGGCCGCGCCGTGCAGGGCGTCGACGATGCGCTGCCACCCCTCGTCGACGTAGACGACGCCGCGCATGGCCGAGCGCAGCTGCGCCAGCGCCACCGCCGCGCTCTGCTCGTCGGCGTGATCGGAGTACGTGGCCAGGCGGATGAGCGCTTCCATCGTCAAACGGAGGCGCTCGTTTTGCACGTTCGTGTCGAGCCACTCGCGCACGGTCATGCCGGCGAAGCGCTTCGCATCGATGCGGCGGATGCGAAGGAAGAGCTTGGCGGCTTCGAATCGCGCGGCCAGCGGCAGGAGGTTCGTCGTCAGCAGCGAGAAGAAAGTGCCCGGCAAACGGTAGCGGTCGCCGCCGAGCATGGCCACGCCCTTGCCGTCGGGCACGCCGCCGCGCACCGGGATGCCGAGCTCATGGCAAACCTGCCAGCCTGGGCCGCCGCGGTAGAAAGCGTGCGGGCCGAGGTTGAAGCGGAAGCCGCGGCGCAAGTGCGTGACGGCGCGTCCGCCGAGGTGGGGGCGGCGTTCGAAAACAGTAACAGTACGGCCTGCGCGGGCGAGATAAATTGAGGACGCGAGGCCCGCGATACCGCCGCCGATGACGATGACGTTTTTTGTATTCACGCGGTGACGGAATGTTAGCGCGAATCCGTGGCATTATCTCGATTCGGGTCCTTTTCTCAGGAGAGATAGCGTTGCGCAACTCGATCTGCTGGATGATTGCAGTCCTGCTGAGCGCGTCGACATTGGTCGCCGCGACAGCGGACGACTTCTACGACGAAGCCTTCCGCCGCGGCGTCGCGGCCTACGAAGCGGGATCGTACGAGGCGGCCCTGCCGTCGCTGCGCATCGCCGCCTTCGGCTTCATCGACGACATTCCGCGCTACGAAGCGGTGGAGTCATACATCGCCGTCTCCGCGCGCCGGATCAGCCGGAACGACGAGGCCAAGAGCGCGCTGCAGCGCATCGTCGCGGCCGATCGCCTCGGCCACACGTTTGCCAAGCTGCAGCTCACGCCCGCGCTGCGCGGCGCGGTCGAGGAAGCGGCCAAGGGGCTGCTGACGTCGCAGATGGCCGTCGTCTTCACCATGCCGCCGCCGGAGTCGCAGATCTCGTCGCCGACTCCGACGCCGCCGCCGGCGAAGCCGCCCCTCTAACTCCCGAGCGACTGGATGGCGTTGATGAGCCGCTTCCCGGCGGCCGAGCCCTTGGCCACGATCGCCGAGCACGTCCGCAGCTGCTCGCGCTCCTCGGCGGTCACATCTTTCGCCGTGAAGGCCAGGATCGGAATGCGCGCCGTGCCCTCGCGCTCGCGCAACAGTTCGGCGACGCGGAAGCCGCTCATCCCCGGCATCATCAGGTCGAGGATGATGACGTCGGGCTTGGAGGCCTCGGCGCGCTCGAGCCCTTCCGCCCCGGAGTAGGCCTTCTCCAGCTGATAGCCCTGCTTCGACAGCTCCGGCTCGAGGAGGTCGTGCACGGTGACGTCGTCGTCGATCAGCAGCAGGCGCGCCCGGCGCGGCAGCGCGGAGCGCGCGGTCAGCTCGCGCAGGCGCTTGAGCAGCCGCGTCCAGTCGACCGGCTTGACGAAGTAGTCGTCGGCGCCGAAGGCCAGGCCGAGCTCGCGGTTCTCGACGATGGAGACGATCACGACCGGGAGGTGCGCCGTGGCCGCGTCGTTCTTCAGCGCGCGGAGCACGTCCCATCCCTCGCTGCCGGGAAGAACGATGTCGAGCGTGACGGCGATCGGGCGCATGCTGCGCGCCAGGCGCAGCGCTTCGTCGCCGTGGCGGGCGCGGATGGGGACGTAGCCGGCGGAGAGAAGGTACGTGCTCAGCGTCGACCAGGCGGCCTCCTCGTCCTCGACGACGAGCACGCGGTTGCCCGGCGGGACGACGGTGCCGTCGGCGTTGACGATGGGGCTCGGAATCGTGGCGCCGAGAAAGCGGCGCGGCAGCGTGAACGTGAACGTGCTGCCGGCGCCGAGCTCGCTGGTCACGCCGATCGTGCCGCCCTGCAGCTGCACGAAGCGCTTCACCAGCGACAAGCCGAGGCCCGTGCCGCCGTACTGGCGGGACATGCTGGCGTCGACCTGGCGGAACTCCTCGAAGATGGTGTTCAGGTGCTCCGGGGCGATGCCGATGCCGCGGTCGATGACGTCGACGGCGATCTTCTCGTCGCCGCGCCGGGCCCGGATGGTGACGACGGAGTCGTTCGGCGAGAACTTCACCGCGTTCGACAACAGGTTGTAGAGGATCTGCTTGAACTTGGCGTTGTCGGTCTCGATGTCGGCCACGTCCGGCGCCACGTCGATCTCGAAGCTGATGTTCTTCCGCGTCGACAACCCCTTCATCACCTGGCAGACGCTGTCGATGGCGCCGCGAACGGCGAACGTCTCCGGAAAAATCTCCATCTTCCCGGCCTCGATCTTGGAGAGGTCGAGGATGTCGTTGATGATCTCCAGGAGGTGCCGGCCGGAGCTGACGATGGAGCGGAGGAAGTTCATCGACTTCGGGTCGATCTTCTCGTCGAGGCGCTCGCAGAGGATCTCGGAGAAGCCGATGATCGCGTTCATCGGCGTGCGCAGCTCGTGCGACATGTTGGCCAGGAAGCGGCTCTTGGCCTGGTTGGCCTCCTCGGCCTCGCGGTTCTTGAGCTGCAGCTCGCGGAGGATGCGCGCCTTGGAGATGGCGCTGATGGCATGCTCGCGGACGCGGGCGAGCTTGCTGAGGTCGGAGCGGCTGAAGGCGTCGGGGTCGGTGAAGTTGTCGAGAACGAGGAACCCTTCGACGCGGCCGCCGGCCGTCACCTCCATCGCCAGCATGCACATCGGAAGCGGCAGCTCCGGCGACAGCGGCGTCTGCGCGCGGACGACGTAGACCCCTTCGTCGAGGAGCTCGGCGTTCTCGGAGAAGCGCCGCCGCGCGTTCTCGATCGTGGCGTCGACGTCGCGGAAGGCGGCCATGTCGTAGCCGAGAACGGCGGCGACCTCGACGCGCCCGGTGTCGTAGTTGAAG
>JBKOUP010000441.1:0-15366 GCA_046723495.1 Acidobacteriota bacterium | reverse complement strand
GATTGCCTGATGCGATTGCCCCCATGGCCACGGCACCTGAGGTTGCCGGCGTTACCCACGCCGAACTCTTTGCACCGCAGTCGCAACCGCACGACACATTCGGCAGCGAAACGGTCACTGGGTCGTGGCAAGAGATGAGGGTCTTCTCGCTCGAACGCGAAGAGTGGACGGCTGCAGAGGATGTACGCTTCTACCGCGTGCAGCGCGATGACGAACGTCGTCTCTACCGGATCCAGTTGTCGACCCGTGGTTCTTGCTGGCTTCAGGTGGCGTTTCCCGAGTGGTCATCCCTACGGAACGGATTCGCTGCGGTCTTGCCTGATCCTGATCACGACAGCCCCTTGTACGAGATCGATGTCTTTCGCGACGATGAGGGCCGGTTTGTGAGCGTGGACGTCTCTGTCGCACGCAGCAATGCCGGAGCGCCTGGCTTTGCTGCCGAGCTTTGGCAGACCTATCAGACTGAATCACCACGCGCAGCACTCCAATCCTCATCGATGAAGGCCTTCAGCAAAGAGCCGGCTGGGGTGCTTGCGAGTGTGATCGCGGCGCTCATCTTCCTGCGTGCGCGCCGTGCCTTCCCCCGCTGGCTGCGAGAGCGCCTCGATCCTCACCAGCTCACGGATGTGACTGTTCTCAGGTTCGAGGCGCAAAGCGAGGAGAAGTACACTAGCGACGGCACCGTACGCACGCTGTTGGAAACGATCACCCAACGAGGACTCCCGTTTCTGAATGAGTCGTTCGGCTACCTCGACCGGCAGGTGGAGCAGATCGCAGATATCGAGAGGCGTGACCTGTGGATGGACTACAAGCTCAAGTCGCAACTGCGCGACGTTCAAGAGAAGATCGGTCGCACTATGCGCTTCTTCCGGCCTGGCGGCATGACCGGAACCTTCATCTCTGGCGATCCGAGTGCTCTCTCGCCATATCTGCTTCTGCCGCAGCCAACTCTAGTCGCCACTCCGCCGCTCGCAAATAACGAAGATGAGGGCTCGGCGGGGGCGATAATGGCCGGCTAGGGCCGGCTGTGGCCTGAATATGCCCGTGTGCAAGAGACCGTGCTCTTCGCGTACTCAATACGTACCTCCGACAAGCTGTTTGAGCGGTTCGAGCCGGTTTGGTGGTATGGTTGTTTGGGTAAGTTACTGAAACTACAAGGGTACGGTTAGGTTCGACTCCCGCCGCCCTCCGCCTCCACCAACCGGTACAGCGGACGGCTTCGCCGCCGCCGTACCTCGCCAGGCTCGAGCCGGCGCTTCGCGCGGCTCATCTGGCGGGGAACCGTCACGTGCTCAGCACGTGCAGGATGTTGCCGTCGGGGTCTTTTAGCCACGCTCCTTTGAAGCTTCCGGCCACGTGCAGATCGCCTTGGCGCGTCAGGCCGGGGAGATCGTAGTGCTCGAAGCTCACGCCTTTTGCTTTGAGCGTGCGGACGACCTCCTCCGCGTCGTCGACCACCCATGTCGCCGATGTCGCTTGATTCGTTCCGGCGTAGCTTGACTCGTAGACGAAGACCGTCGAGTTGCCGCTGCGGAAGCAGGCTCCGCCCGGCTGATCTTCGCCGTATGGCTTCAGGCCCAGCGTCTCCTCGTAAAACTTCTTGGCCACCTTCAAGTCTTTGACGGCGATTGTCGCCATCGCGTCGGCGTCTGCCAGCATGTTCAGCTCCTGCGGTCGCGGCCGAAGGGATCCATTACGCTTGGTGCGTGCAACACGCGGGCCTCCGTGCGGGACTGCTCTTGGGGTCGTTGCTCTTCGCTTGCGTTGCCGCGGCGGATTCGCCGTGGGCGGAGGTCGCCGATCCCGTTTTTTTGCACATCAACCAGAAGGCGCTGCCGCATCCGGCGGTCTATGCGATCGCGCAGGATGCTGCGGGATTCATCTGGGTGGGGACGCCGGGCGGGCTGGCGCGGTATGACGGGTATCGCTTTCGTTCGTATTCGGCGACCGGCGTACAGGCGCTCCACGCTGATCCGCGCGGCAAGCTTTGGATCGGGACGCCGTCGAGCGGGCTGGCCTGTCTCGACTTGCGGACGGAGCGGTTTCAGGCGTGGAGCGGGCGAAGCGCCACGGTCATCGCGCTTGCGCTCGCGCCGGGCGGGGGCGTGTGGGTGGGTGGGGATCGCGGGCTCGATTTTTTCGACGGCACGTTTCATCGCACCGAGTTGAGCGACCGCGTCGAGGCCGTCCTCGTCGATCGCGAGCAGAGCGTTTGGGTCGCCACCATCCGCGGGCTGTATCGGCGGACGCGCGGCGAAGCGGCGTTCCGCGCCGTTATCCCCGACCGCACGTTCTTCAGCTTGTGCGAGGATTCGGGAGGGCGGGTGTGGGCCGGATCGGTCGACAAAGTATTTGTTGATCGCCGGAGCTACGCGCTGCCGGGCGAGCAGTGGGGCATCATCGAGGTTCGGCCGGGCATCTTCTGGGTCGCGTCGTACGACGGCGGCATTTCCGTCATCGACGAGGCGGCGCAGCGCGTCCGGCGCATCGCCGTCGACCGCGCCAATCCGGGCGGCCTCACGCCGGGCGACGTCTGGCAATTCTTCCGCGACCGCTCCGGCCTGATCTGGATCGCGAACGGTCCGGGCGGATTGCTCGTGCACAACCCGCTGAACCGTGGCATTTACGCGCTCTTCTCGAGGGACACGCATCTCGCCGCGCGCGCCGTCGCGCCGGCGCCGAACGACGCGCTCTGGCTCGGCGGCTCGGACAAAATCGTGCGGCTCGATCCGCGCGGCGGCACGACGACGTCGTTCACCGTGCCCGATCGCAGCGTGCAGGCGTTGCATGCCGGCGCCGATGGGACGCTTTGGATCGCGACCGAGAAGGGCCTCTGCCGCTTGCGGACGACGGTCGATTGTCTCGAGGGCTTCGGCCGCGTCTTCTCCATCGACGAGCGCGACGGAGTGCTCTGGATCGGCACCGGCTCCGGCGTGGCCGCGCTCGACGAGCGCAGCGGCGCCGTCAGCCGCTATCGCGCCGGCGAGCTGTCGAACGACTTCGTCACCGTCGTCTACGCCGATCGCGAAGGGCGGATCTGGGCCGGCACGACGAACGGCCTCAATCGCATCGATCCGCGCACGCGGCGCGTGACGCGTTTCATGGAAGCGGGCAACGTCAGCTCCATCGTCGAGGACCGCCGAGGGCGCATTTGGGCCGGTGCGTCGGGCGGAGCGTTGCACGTGCTGACGGGCGATGCCATCCGCGCCCTCGGCCACGAGAACATCGCCGGCCTCGCCGAAGGCGTCGATGGCGCGATCTGGGCCAGCACGACGAACGCGCTCCTGCGCATCGATCCCGACGACTTCCGGGCGCGTGCCCTCGGTCCGGCCGAGGGCGTGCAGGAGACCGAGTTCTGGACGCGCGGCGTCACCACCGCGGTCGACGGCACGGTCGTCTTCGCCGGGACCACCGCCGTCACCGTCATCGCGCCGGGCGCCTCCGCCGAGTGGCGCTACCGGCCGCCGCTGGCGATCACGTCGCTGCGCGCCGGCGCGCGGACCGTGCCGAGCTCCGGCATCGTCGAGCTTCCCGCGGGCGAGCGCGACATCGCCGTCGAATTCGCGGCCCTCGACTACTCCGCCCCCGAGGCGCTGCGCTACGCGTACATGCTCGACGGCTACAGCCGCGGCTGGACCGAGGCCGACGCGGCGCACCGCGTGGCCGCCTTCACGAACCTCTCGCCCGGCGCGTACACGCTGCGCGTGCGCGGCACGAACCGCCTCGGCGCGTGGAGCTCGAGCGCCATCGCCCTTCCGCTGCGCGCGCTGCCGGCGTGGTACGAGACGTGGTGGTTCCGGGCGCTGCTCGTCGTGCTGCTCGCGGCCGCGATCGTCGCTTTCATCCGGGCCCGGACGCGGCTGCTGCGCCAGCGCGCGGAGCGGCTCGAGGCGGTCGTCGCCGAGCGCACCAGCGAGCTCGCCGAGGCCAACGCGACGCTGGAGAACATGTCCATCACCGATGCCTTGACCGGCTTGCGCAACCGCCGCTTCCTCATGCAGCGGATCGACGACGACGTCGCCCTCGCGCTCCGGCAGCAGACCGACCTCGTCTTCTTCCTCGTCGACATCGACCACTTCAAGGCCGTGAACGACCAGCTCGGCCACGCCGCCGGCGACAGCGTCCTCCGGCAGATGCGGGAGCGCCTCGAGCAGGTCTTCCGCTCCTCCGATTACGTGCTGCGCTGGGGCGGCGAAGAATTTCTGGCCGTCACGCGCGGAAGCCCGCGCCGCGATGCGCCGGAGATCGCCGAGCGATTGCGCGCCGCGATCGCGGAGCGGCCGTTCATCCTCGACGACGGGCAGCCGCTGCCGAAGACGGCCTCGATCGGCTTCGCCGCGTTTCCGCAGGACTCACTCACGTGGTCGCAGGTCGTCGAGCTCGCCGACCAGGCCCTCTATCGCGCCAAGAATCAGGGGCGCAACCGCTGGGTCGGCACGTCGACGTAGCTGCCGGCCAGCCAGCGGATCTCCAGCGGCGTCTTCGCGTCGGCGATCGTCTCGTCGCTGACGTCCTTCCCCGTCCCGTAGTTCAGCTGTCGTCCGACCTCTTTGATCACGCTGAGGACGACGACGATGCGGCTGCCGGGCTGGAGCTGTTTGCTCATGAGGCGGATGCTGTTGAAGTCGAGGCGCTGGCGTTTGCCGGGCGTGAGGAGGCGGCGCTCGGCGGGATGGCCGTTGTAGCTGGCGCGCGTCCAGAACGGCGCGAGGAGGAAGTAGTCGCCGCTCTTCGTCTGCTCGTAGAGCACGACGTTGAAATCGAAGTCTTTCTTGTTGGCGACGAATTCGAGATGGCCGGAGAAGAGGCCGCTCGCCTCAATCGGCTTGTCGATCGGATCGCTTTTGAAGACGATCGCGTTCGCGGTGTCGATGGCCTTGTCGAGCACACCGCCGCCGGGGACGTTGCGATCGACGTCGGAGCGGTCGGCGAAGTTCACGCGCAGAACGCTGTCGCGGCCGAGGGGGATGCGGAGCTTGCCGTTGGCCATCGCGGCGATCGACGGCGCGTGCTTCCACGCGTTCGCGCCGACGACCATGTAGTTCACCTTGTCCGCGAGCAGCGCCGGCTTCGGGCCGCGGCCGAAGACGTAGTCGAACCACTGGTAGCGCAGCTCGCCCATGTCGATCTGCGCGGCCGGCTCGAGCTCGTAGCCGGCCAGCGACGTCATCGTCTTGTTGCCGAGGATGCCGATCGTGCCGCTGTGGCCGCGGACGTGGTCCCACGGGCCGACGACGAGGTAGTGCTCCGCGCCGGGCCGCTGCTTCGTGTGCTGCGTGAAGTAGTAGACGGCGGCGCCGGGGCCGCCGAAGTAGTAGCCGGCCGTGGTCAGGACGGGGATGTCGATCCGCGCGAGCTCCTTTCCGTACGGGATCATCGCCTGCCAGTAGGCGTCGTAGCTCGGATGGGCGATCCATCGATCGAAGACGGGGTTCGGCGTGCCGTCGATCTTGTCGAGGTCGCGGTAGGCGCGGCCGCTCACGTAGAAGTCGCGGTCGATGCGCTGCCAGCGCGCGGCGTCGTTGTACGTGGCGTCGTCGAGGAGCTTGTTGTCCGTCGCGTAGAACGGCCAGGGGTAGAGGAAGTTCCAGAAGACGTTGCCTTCCATCGGAACGTCGAGGCCCGGCGCGACGGGCGCGCCGTCCATGATGGCCTTCAGCGCCTTCGGCATCCGCTTCGCAGCGGCCCAGGTCGTGCCGCCTTCGTAGCTGCCGCCGTACATGCCGACGCGGCCGTCGCACCACGGCTGCGCGGCGATCCAGTCGATGAGCGCGGCGGCGTCGGCGGGATCGCGCTCGTACGGCACGGGCGCGTCGGCGCTGCAGCCCTTGCCGCGCACGAGGCCGACGACGCCGGCGAAGCCGTTCGCGGCCGCGCGGCGGGCCTCGTCGAGGTTGTTCTCGGGATTCGCGTAGATCGTGAAGTTGAGCAGCGCGGGAAGCTTGCGCCCGCGCGGATGCATGAACATCGCGCAGACGGTGCCGCCGTCGGGCATCTTGACGGCGACGTTCTTCTCGACGGCGTAGCGGCGGCGGTCGTCCTCGTCGGTGAGTGCGGGGATGAGCGGCACGAAGCTCGTGTAGGCGTCGACGCCGAGCTGCGCCTTGACGAGGTCGAGATCGGCGGCATGGCGCTTCCCAGCATCGCTCAGCGCCTGCAGCGCGGCGAGCGGAGTCCGGAACGACCACAGCACGCGGTGCGCGGTCTTGTCGTCGAGCGTCTGCATCCGTTCGCGGAAGGCCTTGGCGAAGGCGTCGCCGAAGGGCTTGCCTTCGATGCTCTTCGCCTTCGCGTAGATGTCCCACCGCACGCGCGCGGTGGACGGCTGCATGGCCGCGAGCGTCTTCGCCGCGTCGGCGTAACGGCCGGCGACGAGCTGCACGCGAAAGAGGTCGTCGGGATTCGCGATCGTGCCGGAGGTGAGCAGGTGCTCCGCGACAGTGTGCATGTCCTGCGCGGCGAGCAGCACGAGGAGCGCGATCGTCTTCAGACGACCCCCGCCAGCGCGTCCTGCAGCTCGGCCAGGCGGATCGGCTTGCTCAGGTAGTCGTTCATGCCGGCGGCGAGGCAGCGCTCGCGGTCGCCCGAGAGCGCGTGCGCGGTGAGGGCGATGATGTGCGGGCAGGTCCCGCCGGCCTCGCGGATGCGGCGCGTGACTTCGAGGCCGTCGAGTCCGGGCATCTGGATGTCCATCAGCACGACGTCGTACGCCGTGCACGCCAGCGCCTGCAGCGCCGCGTTGCCGTTCTGGACGGCGTCGGCCTCGTGACCGAGCTGGGCCAGCATGTGAAGGACGACGATTTTATTGATCTCCTCGTCCTCCGCCAGCAGCACGCGCAGCGGCCGGCGCGCCGCTGCCGGTGGCCGGAGCAGTCCCGCCGACGGCGCGTACGGCAGCTCCGCCGGCTGGCCGGCGATCGTGAAATGAAACGTCGAGCCGCGGCCGGGGGCCGTGTCGAGCGTGAGCGTGCCGCCCATGAGCTCCGTCAGGCGCTTGCTGATCGCCAGGCCGAGGCCGGCGCCGCCGTGGCGGCGGCTCGATGAGCCGTCGAGCTGCTGGAAGGCCACGAAGAGACGGCCGACGTCGTCGCCGGCGATGCCGTGGCCGGTGTCGCTGACGGAGAAGCGGACTTCCACCCGGCCGTCGTCGAGCGGGCGCGAGCTCACGGAGACACCGACGACGCCCTCGGACGTGAACTTGATGCCGTTGCTGAGAAGATTGAGCAGGACCTGCCGCGTGCGGTGCTGATCTCCGTGGAGCGCGTCGACGGTTCCTTCCGCGATCGTCGATGTGAGCGTGAGCCCTTTGGCCGAGGCCAGCGGAGCGAGGATCTCGATGCAGTCCTCGACCACGCTGCGGATGCGGAACGGACGCGACTCCACGGTGAGCTTCTTCGACTCCAGGCGCGAGAAGTCGAGGACGTCGTTGAGCAGCGTCAGGAGCGAACGGCCGCTGACCTGGATGGCATTCAGGTGCGAGCGCTGTTCGGTCGTCAGCGGCGTGCGCGACAGCAGCTCGGCCATGCCGATCACGCCGTTCATCGGCGTCCGGATCTCATGGCTGATGTTCGCCAAAAACTCGCTCTTGGCCCGCGCCGCGGCCAAGGCGTCGTCGCGAGCCTCGGCCAGCTCGCGCGTCCGCTCCAGCACCTCCGCTTCGAGCCGCGAGCGCAGATGATCGAGCTCGTCGTGCACGCGCCGGAAGCGATGCGAAAGGGCCACGCTCATGGCCACGATGACGGCGGCGAAGCCGAAGGGGGCGATCGACGACTCGATGGGCCCGCGCACGTGAAGGACGTTGCGGGCCACTTCGCCGGCTTCGACGACGATCATGATCACGCCGCCGGCGGCGATGATCCGCGCTTCGGCGTCGCCGAGCCGGCTCTCGCGCGTGACGCGCACGGCGATGATGACCAGCAGCGGCAGGAGCCACAGCCAGCGCGCGGTGCCGCTGGCGACGATCGTCCGGATGTCCGGCCAGAAGCCGACGAACGCGGCCAGGGCGACCTGGGAATGCTGGTAGAGACGCAGCCAGCGCGGAACCGGCCGGGAGAAAAACGTCCAGAGGAACTGGATGGCGAACGCCGCGGCCAGGTGCCCGGTCAGGCCGCTCACGCGCACGGCCAGCCCGCGGTTGGCGGTGAGCTCGTAGATCCAATAGGTGTTGCTGAAGGTGTTGATCGCGAAGGCGAGCGCGAAAAGCGCGAACCAGAGATGTTCGCCTTGTTTGCGCCGGCGAAGGAACAGCAGCCCGTAGTGGAGAAAGACGAAGCCGAAGAGCGCCGCCAGGATGAGCTGCGGCACTTCGCTGAAGAGGCGGTCGTTCCAGTCGGCGCGGAGACGGCCGGCAAGCGCCGGATAGTCGCCGAAGGTGAGGACGCCGCCGACCGGACCGCCTTGCCCGTCGCCGTCCGACGCCCAGCCGATGCGGCGCACGCGCAGCGCGACGCGGGTCGTGCCCGCCGGCAAGCGAAAGACTTCGGCGAACCGGAACGGAAGCGCGGAGAACCAGCCGCGCGACCGCCCGATCAGGCGGCCGTCCGCGTAGACCTCGTAGCCGCCATACGCCGGCGGGCCGAGGAGCAGGCCGTCCGCGCCCGGCGCCGCGCCGCGGTACCAGACGACGCCGTCGTAGCCCTGGCGTCCCTGCTCGCGCCACGTCGAGCGCACGTCGACGCGCGGCCAGGCGGAGTCGTCGAAGTCGACGCGGGCCCAGCGCGGATCGTCGCCATCGTGCGCCGCCCACAACTCCGCGAAGGCTGGCGCGGAAAGCAACGCCAGCACGAGCAGCATGGCGGCACGGAGATGCGGCATGAGACCGAAACCGAACGGACGAGCGCCCATCATAGCGCGTGCGGTTGAGAACAAACCGTCATGAAGAAATGTGGGGCGGGATTCATCCCGCCCCGGGCGGGATTCATCCCGCCCGCGCGGACTGAAGTCCGCGCCACATATGCGATCAGGTCAGACCGGGTACTGATCGAGAAACTCTGACAGCTCCAGCAGTCTCTCGCGGGCTTTGTTGAGCTTTCCGCACATGATCGGTCGCTCGCCGCTGGCGTCGTGGAAGACGGTATTACGCACCTCGATGAGTGCGCTGTCCCGCTGCGAGCTGGCCAGACGGTTTTCTGCGAGCCGTTGGCTGAACGGCTGGTTGCGCGTGAAGATTTTGAGCAGCTCGGACAGCGTCAGGCGATCGACGAATCGCGCGCCCTCGCGCTGCTTGGTGAGCTTCGTCAACTCGGCATCGATTCCCACGATCTCGGTGTTCTCGTGCCAGCCCTGGCCGCGCAAGCGGATCAACTCGACGTCGACGGAGCGGCGCAGGCGGTTCTCGAATCCCAGCAAGTTCTCCTTGAATTCGTCGCGCTGGACCTTGCTCGCTTCCCGTTCGCTCTCCGGAAGAGCGTCGAACTGCTCGCGCAGGTAGCGGCGGGCGACGTTGCCGGTCGGCGAGATCAGGCCGTCATCGGCAAGGTGGCATAGACCGGCGGCCAGGAGGGCCCGGACGTGCACGGACCGCTCGCCGCGCTGCATCAGAAATTCGCTCTTGACGAAGCGGCTCATCTCCTCCCAGCCGGGCGTGCCTCGGCGGGGAAGCTCGCGCGCGGCGTCGGCGATCGTGTCGCGCAGCACGGCGAGCGCCGAGAAGAGGTCGGGCAGCGGCGGCACCTCGCCGCCGCGGATCTGCGCGGCGATCGAGCTGCACACCTTCGTCGTCCACGACGGGTGTCCCTGGCAGAGGGTGTACACCGCTTCGGCCAGGCCGGACGGCAGCGCCAGTCCGGCCGCGGCGGCCGGCAGCTCGACCAGATCGCGCACGCTGTCGCGGTCGAGCGGCTCCAGCATGGCGTGCTCGCCGACGTTGAAGAAGATGTTCGGGAAGTCGGAGCTGATCACGTCCTCGCTGATGTCGCGGCAGCGGACCTTCGTGGCGATGACGAACATGACGCTGAACGGCTTGTCCGCCAGGCTGCGCAGGAAGCGGAAGTCGTCGACGGTGAGATTCGTCGAAAGACGCTCGAAGTTGTCGAGGAGCAGGAAGACCTGGCGTCCGTTTCGCGACGCCGGGCGGAGCGAGGCGATGATGGCCTCTTTGCCGGGAGGATCTGAAACGCCGAGGGCATCGTTCAGCAATGCGCTGAGAGAGTTGAAGAACCCTTCCGGTCCGAGCCCGGCCCCCGCGCGGCCGCTCATGCTCACGATGACGGCTTCCGGCCGGCTCTCCTGGATCATCGCCTGGATCCGGTTCAGAAGGGCCGTCTTGCCGATCTGGGCGCCGCCGCAGATCTCGAGGTGGCCGCTGTTGCGTGGCGTGCAGAAGAAATCGCGCGCGTAGCGCAGCCACTTCTGGCGCCCGTAGAAAAGATCGCTCGACCGATACGGATCCATCGGCGGCTCGCTCGCGGTGGCAGCGAGCGCGGTGACCGGCTCGTCCGCCGGCGCGACCTCGAATTCCTGCAGCTCGGGGACGCCTTCCTCCCGCTCGGGCAGGCCTTCGAGCACTTGTTCCGGCGCCGCGGCCTCGTCCATCGGGCCTTCAGGGAGGAAGGCGTCGTCGAACGAGACGCGCACGGCGCGCTCGGCGACGTGCCGCAGATTTTGATGGTGGCGGAACCAGCGGGCAAAGAGCGGCAACCGCAGCTGGAGGGCGAGCGTGTGATCGGGCCTGGGGGTCGAATCGACGAGGTCCATGTCGGCGAGGCGGACGACGTGCTCGAAGAGCTCGCCCTCGGTGATCTCGCAGCCGAGGTCGTTCAACTGGCTGACGACCGTGGCGGCGTCGCAGGGACCGTTCTCCGTGCGGTGGGCGATGGCGCCGACGATGGCCTGCTGGATCGGCTCGAGGTCCGATTTTTCGAGCAGGTACGAGAACTCCTGGTTGCCGCCGCCGCGCTCGATGGCGTTCTTGAGAGCGCGCCGGACGTCGAGGAGCGTGATGACGCGGCGGTATTCGGCCTCATCGCGCATCTGGCTGACGAGCTCGTAGCAGACGAGCTGCAGAAAATAGGGATGCCCGGCGGTTTCGCGCAGCAGCTCCGTCACGGCCCGCTCCTCGATGACGAAATCGCGGGCGATCGGCGCGCGCAGCAGCTGTTCCGCCTCGGCCCTCTGCAGGAAGGACACGCGGATCGGATAGACGAGGTTGAACAGCGGCGTCTCGTCCCGTTTGACCATGTCACGGACGCGCGTGGCGCCGACGATCACGAAGGAGAGGAACGACCGTTCCTTCTCCTGCATGATGCTGCGGAGATAGCCGATGATCTCCCGATCGAAGTGGTTGACGATGACCTTCTGCAGGAAAACCTCGAACTCGTCGAGCAGCAGGAGCACGCGGCGGTCACCGGCCAGCGCCTTGGCCCGCCGCAGGAACTCGTTCATGGCCACGGTCCGTTCGGAGCGCCAGCGCTCCGCGTCGCCGACGTCGAGACCGGTCACGCCGCGCTTGCCCAGCGCCAGAGCGATCTCCTCGGCGAGCGCGCGCAGGAAACGGCCCGTGTCGTACTCCTTTCCCGCGTATTGCTGGATGTTCAGGTACGCCGGAGTGAAGGCGTCACGCGCCGTCGACGCCTCGGCATCGGCCAGCAGCGAGTAGAGCAGCGACGTCTTGCCGACGCGCCGCAGTCCGTGGAGAAGGACGACGTTCCGGTTGAGCGCCTCGCGGATGTCCCGCAGGAGCTGCGGCCGGTCGACGAAGCTCGGCGCGCCGGGAGAGACCGGCGGTCCCACCTGGAACGGATTCGCGCCGTCGGGGAGCGGCGGCTGCAGCGGGCTCCAAGGCACGCGAATCACCTGTTCGAAGCGGGAGATGTCGCGGAGGAGCGCGCCGGCGCGGTAGCGCACGTCGCCCTCGAGCGTGCAGGCCTCCGATTCGCGGCGAACGCCGGAGAAGCTCAGGGCGATGCGCTGCGTCGCGCCGGCGGCGACGTCCGGAAGCTCTTTGGCGGCGACGAGATCGACTGCCGAGGCCTCGGCGGCGTTGCCGCGGCGGCTGACCTGCCACACGGGCAGCCGGTTGAGCGTCACGTCGCGGGCCGTTTCCGTGCCGCTGTTCGTCAGCAAGATCTCGGCGGTGAACGTCCCTCTGGATTGATCTCCCTCTCCGGCATGAATCGACAGCTCCAATCGCGCTTCCCGATCGGGCGTGCGCCGGGTGATGAACTCACGCCACGTGGACGCGAGCGCCTCCAGCGAGGCACGCACGTCGGCCGGGATGAACTTGATCGGCGTGTCGGCGAGCCGGTCGCATAGCGCGGTGGCGTTGGCGAGGAGATCATCGAAGCGCTGGCGCTCCGTCTGCTCCGAGCCCATCAACGCCAGCAGACGCGTGGCCAGCGAGTCGAGATCGCGCACGGCGCCGGCGAGGTTCCACTCCCAACGCCCGAGCAATGCCTTCATGGCCTCGCCGGCTTCGGCTTCCGCCCACACCGCCTCTTCGGGAGGCATTTCGCAGAGACCGCGCAACACTTGCGTGAAGAGGCGGCCGCGCAACTCTTCGTTGGTCACTTCGGTGCGCTCCCGGCGGGCGACGCGGCATAGCCACAACCCGTCGAGCGCCCAATGGACGCGCTCCTCGGCCAGCACCGCCGCGGTGGCGCGCTGGCAGCACTCTTCAGCCAGATCCTTCAGCCGGCGCGTTTCGACCCGCGGCTGATTCCGGTCGACGAGAAGAGGCGCGGCAGCGGGCGCGACGTCGAAGAGCAGCGCGGTGGCCACCTCTCGCCCGTGCAACGACTTTCGATGTTGATTCCAGCGGTCGCGGCGCGCCATCCGCAGCGCTTCCCACGCATTCGTCCGGACGACGTGGCTGACCTTCGGAGCGGCCGCGGGCGACGCCGTGATCAGCGGCGGCGCCGTCACGAACGCGCCCGGCGTGACGCCCCACTCCTGCGCGAAGTGCTGCCAATGCTTGACCGCCGCCCCGTGCTCGATGAAGGTCCGCACGATCGCGGCCAGCTCCTCGCGGTTCTGGAGCGTGCGCAGGCGATCGGCCAGCCGGACGTGATCGCTCGTCCTGCCGCTCTGAAAGACGCGCGAGCACTCGGCGAGGAGCGCGGAGTCTCCGACGTTGCATTCCAGCGCTCCCACCCGGCCGAGGCGGAGCATCCCTTCGTGTGCTTTGACGTCGAAGGGGTTCTCGTCGAGAAGATCGGCATACAGCGCCGCCTCCCCTTCCTCGTCGTTCCGTGCCGCGCACAGCGATGCCGCGAAGAGCCGCTCCTCGTGGAGCTGCCGGACGAGCGGTTTTCTTTCGGACGAGACGTTCGTCTGCGCCAGCCGTTCCGTGAGCAGCGCAATCAGCCGTTGCGCGGTGCCGAAGGCCTCGTCCTCGTGGCCGGCTTCATGGAGCGCCTCCGCTTCCAGCTGCAGGAAGTCGGGCTCGTCGGGCCACTCGGCGAGCGTGCCGCGAATGAAATCGAGTCCATTCAGCGCTCCGCCCGGCCCCTGTCGTTTGAATTTCGCCCACGTCTGCCGGATCTCTCTCGTTTCCGGTTTATTCAGCAGGTCGGGAGCGAGCTTGCGGACGCTGGCGATGATCTTTTCGTCGCGGGGAGCTTCGGCGCGTGCCCGCCGGAGCTCGGCGCGTGCTCGGGACGCGTCGCTCAGCTGGAGGAACAACTCGGCGAAGCGGACCCGGACGACCGGCGTGAGCGCCACCGACGCGATCTCCTCCGCGATCGCCGAAAATTGCCGGCGTTCGCCCGGCGTGGCCTGGCTGTACTTCTTCTGAATCAGATCGATGGCGATGCCGACGCGCGCCGTCGAGATGAGCGTTCGCACGACCGCCGTCAGGTTCCGAATCCGAAATGCTTGTGCCTTCGGGTCGGGATTCGTCCACATCGCGTCGAGCTCGCGCAATCCGTCGGCGACTGCGCCCGATTCGATGAGCACCTGCGCGTAGAGCAGACGCAGTACCGCCACGCGCCGCGGACCGAGGGCGGCGCGGAGATAGCTGGCGGCTTCCGCGAGCTTGCCCTCCTCTTTCAGCTGCCGAACGACGCTCTCGATTTCGCGGGCATCGAGTCTCGGTGGCAGCGACGCGGCCGCGGCGTCGCGTCGCGTCGTGATCGTTTGAAGCGGTGCTGCCGGCGCCGCCTTCGCTTCCGCCTCGCGCAGGAAACGGCTCGCGTCTTCATCATTCTGGCGATACGGCAACACGCGCTTCTTCAACGTCTCGAGCGCCTGACGCGGCTGCGCGGCCAGGAGGTGGCACTCGGCGATCCACTTGTACGGAACGGCGGCCTGCTCCGGCGTCAACTTCGCCGCCAGCGCCTCCAGCGTCTCGATGGCCTCGTCGATCGCGCCCGTTCTCGCTTTGAGCCGGGCTCGAAGAAATGCGGCAGGCATGTGGTTCGGGTGCGTGCGAACGTAGGCATCGATGAATGCGCTGGCCAGAACCGTGCGGCCCTCCCGCAGCAGCCCGAAACAGAGCTTCTCGAGGTCTTGACCGTTTCGGTTTTTCTTCGGATCGAGCTCCGCGAGCTGGTCGGAGATCGACCGGCGCAGCGAGACGTCTTCGCGCCCTTCGGCCATCGCTTCGAGCTCGTCAAAGATCCGGGTGACGGCCTCCCGTTGAGCGGCGGCCTGCGCGGCGCTCAGGAGGAGGACGAGCTCCGCCGAGTCGGGACGGAGCTCGAGGAGCGGATGCAGGATGCGGAACGCCTCCGCGGCGTTGCCGCGGGAGAGCTCGATCGCCCCGGCGACTCTGCGCGCCGCCTTGTGAAGCGGATCCGTCTGCAGCAGCACGTTGAGCGTGTTCAGCGCGTCGAGCGAGCGCCGCAGCCGAAGCGAGCAGACGGCGTGGTTCCAAAGGCAAACGGGATCGTTGCGCTTGTACTGGTCGTGACGCAGGCCGCTCAGCAGGCGCTCCGCCTCCTCGAGATCATCGAGCTGCATGCGGATGAGCGCCTCGTACATGCGCGCTTCGGACGCGCCCGGCGAGTTGCCCTGCCCGGCCAGCTGATACCACGACATGGCATCGCGCAGCCCTCCCTCCTCGTACGCCGACCAGGCGCTGGCGAGGAGGTCGCGGATCGCCGGCTCCGTGACGCCGGATAGCTCCTGGAGCTCGCTCGGACTGCACTCCGCGAGCACCGCCGCGGCGATGTCGCTCGATCCGTTGAGAGCCTTGATGGCGTCGGCGGTCCTGCCGAGCCTGTGCCGCGCCAGCGCCAGGTACAACCGGGCCTCGAGGGAGAGCTCGCTCCCGGCCAGTGCCAGCTCGGACTCGACGTCCGTCCAACGCTTCTCGACGACGGCCAGGTGCGCGCTCATGACGCGAAGCTCGTCGGGGCGAACCTGCTCCGCGGCGACGTCGAAAGTGGTGAGGCCGAGGAGCCAGCGAATGATCGTGCCGTTGCCTCC
>JBKOUP010000483.1:0-13452 GCA_046723495.1 Acidobacteriota bacterium | reverse complement strand
GATTCGCATCGAAGAGAACGTGACCGTCGATGCGGTGAGCATTCGCGCCGGACAAGCGTGCTTCATTCAAGGGACGCTGACGGCGTGGAAGGTTCACGCCAAGCGCATCACGCTCGAGGACCGGGCCCGCGCCTTCATCATGCTGCAGGAGTCGGAGCAGCTCGAGCTCTCGCGCAGCGCCCGCCTCGTCGGCAACTTCGCCAACGAGAAGGAGCTCTTCTTCATGATGGGCAAATTCAGCCCGCAGCTGAAGGAGCTTCCCGGCTCCGTGGACATGCACGCGCCTCAGCAGATCGACGGCTCAGCCACCGGCAAGATCCCAGCGCTGAATCCGGAGACGGTGGCCGCCGAGCACCTCCGCGCCGCGCAGTCGCTGCTGGAGCGCGAGATCGGCCGCACGGACCTGGCCCCGGCCGAGGCCGAGGCGTTGCGCGAGGTGCTGTACGCGCTGCGGGAGCGGAACCTGGCCCGCGTCGGCAGCATCTACCGCGATGCCTTCTCGGAGCTCAGCGCGCCGAGCGCGACGCTGAAGCAGGCCTTCGAGCACCTGGAGCGGTATTTTCAGAAGTAGGCCGCGCCAAGGACTTGCTCTTCGGCACCGTCGTCACGTCTTCCCAAGCGTCTGGATTGCGGGCGTCTTTCTTCAACTCGCGTTCGAGCGCCGCGTCGTCGGAAAGCTGCTTTCTCTTCGCCATAGTCACCATCCGGTTACGACTCGAATCACGCCCTTCGACTTCTCGTAGACGATCAAGTTGACTGGTCGTCCGGCATCAGTATGCCCGATCAACTGATAACCGCGATGCCGTTTCTTATTGCGCCGGACGTCGAATTTGTTCCAGAGCACCTCGATCGCTTCCTCGACGGTGATGCCATGCGCGGCAAGCTCTTCCTCGTCGAATTCATACGTGAAGGCGTCGGCATGGAACTTTTGCCAGAAGACCACGTTCGTTCCGCCTACGCCTGGAACGCGTCCGGGAAGTAGCTCACCACGAACCGCCAGCCATTCCAGTAAAGGCTCACCACGTCGAAGCGTAGCTGCACGTTCGGCTCCTCGCGCGCGAGCAACATCGCGCCCAAGCGCGCGAGCTGTTGCTGTTTCCGACCCCCCACCGCCTCCCACCCGTCCCCCGCCGCCCGCGACTGGCGCGTCTTCACCTCGGCGATGACGAGCGTCCGGCCGCGGCGGAGGACGAGGTCCACCTCGCCGCCGCCGACGCGGGCGTTGCGGGCGACGACGCGGTAGCCGCGCAGGCGGTAGAGCCAGCGCGCCCGCCATTCGCCGAGTTTGCCGAGCCGCGCGGCGGAAATGCGCATGGCTACCGAGGATACCTCGGGTGCAGCTCTTGGCTCTTGGCTCTTAGCTCTTAGGAGGCAGTCGATGGCCCTAAGAGCTAACAGCCAAGAGCCAAGAGCCAAACCAGAGCCAAGAGCTTCCGAGCTTACAATTTCCGCCGTGCTGCCGCTGTCCGACCACAACCCCAGCAGGACGACGCCGTTCGTCAACATCATCCTCATCATTGCCAACGTGCTGATGTTCTTCTGGGAGCTCTCGCTCGGGCCGAACCTCGAGCCGGCCCTCTTCGACGTCGCCTTCATCCCGGCGCGCTTCTGGTACTCGCCGTTCCATCCGCTCAACGTCATCGGCATCTTCGTCTCCATGTTCCTGCACGGCGGCTGGCTGCACCTCGGCGGGAACATGCTTTACCTCTGGATCTTCGGCGACAACATCGAAGACCGCCTCGGCCACTTCCGCTACATCGTCTTCTACGTCCTCTGCGGCATCATCGCCACGCTGGCGCACGCCTTCTTCAACCCCGCCTCGCGCGTCCCCTCCATCGGCGCGTCCGGTGCGATCGCCGGCGTCCTCGGCGCCTACCTGCTGCTCTTCCCGCGCGCGCAAGTCACGACGCTCATCCCGATCTTCTTCTTCATCACCATCCGCGAGATTCCGGCCGTCATCGTCCTCGGGTTGTGGTTCGTCCTGCAGCTCTTCACCGGCGTGGCCTCGCTCGGCGTCGCCGGCCAGCAGAACGCCGGCGGCGTCGCCGTCTTCGCGCACATCGGCGGCTTCGTCGCGGGGATGGCGCTCGTGGCGTTGATGGGCGGCATGCGCCGGCGCCCGCGCGCGATCCCGTCCGGCGACTACTGGCGCTGACGCAGCGTCTGCGCGGCCTCGTCCGGATCGACGAGGTTGATCGCGCCGCCGGCGCCGACTTCGTAGCCGGCCAGCCCGCCGAGGCGGGGGATGACGGCGACGTACCAGTGCGCGCGCGGTTCTTTCAGAAAGGTCATGAAGATCCAGTTGAACCCGAGCGCGACGCTGCGCGACGCGCGCGCGGCCGACTGCAGCAACGCCGCCAGCTCATGCACCTCGGCGACGTCGTGCGCGTGCGCGCGCGGCACGATCCAATGCTCGTACGCGAAGGACGAGCCGCGCGGCGCGACGATGCGATAGTGCTCGCTCTCGCGCACGAGCGGCTCGCCGTCGATGTGGCAAAGCGGGCACTGCGCGGCGCGCGCGAACGCCTCGGCCTCGGCTGCGAGCCGGGGCGGCACGAACGGCGTGCCGAGGATCTGCGAGTGCGCGTGCGCGATCGACGCGCCGGCTTTGCGGCCGTCATTTCTGAAGATGATCGCGGGAGACAGCGCGCGATAGCGGGCGAGCCAGGCGTCGACGACGGCGGCGGCGTTGGCGAGGTCTTCGAAATGCGCATCGTGCGAAGCCGTCTCGACGACGATCTCGTGCCGCTCGCTGGCCGGGTACTTGTTCGGGAAGACGCGGATCGACCACGGGTCGCCGTCGCGCCAGATCTCCGGCGGCGTCTCGTGCTCGTGGCCTGGGCAGAAGGGGCAGACGATCTCCTCGTCGCCGCCGAGGGCGTGCGGGCGGAGGAGGCGCTCGGGCGCGAGGAGCACCGGGTCGCCGGTGATCGGATTGCGGCGGATCACGGCGCGCGCTCCAGCCGCCGCGCCAGGGCGATGCGCTGCACGGTGCCGAGGAGCGCGAAGGCGGTCATCAGCATCGCCAGCCATTCGGCGATCGTGAAGGAGGCGAGACGCAGCGCCGCCCAGCCGTTCGTGAAGAGGATGTACGAGACGATCGGGAAGACGATGAGGGCCAGGACGAACTCGCCGCGGCCGACGGTCTCGTACGAGCGCTCCCGCCACGTGGCCTCGATCTGCGTGCCGAGGTAGCCGTTGAGCATGATCAGAATCGTGGCCGTGATCAGCAGCCACTCGCGCACGCCGTTGCCGGCCAGCCAGCACGCTGCGAGCGTCGTGTCGGCGACGCGGTCGGCGGCGTGGTCGAGGAAGTCGCCGAAGCGCGTCGTGCGGTTCGTGGCGCGGGCCACGATGCCGTCGAGCGCGTCGGCCAGGCCGCCCACGGCGATCAACACGATGGCCACGAGGAACAGCACAGGCCGCCGCGCGCCGACAGCGAGACAGGCGGCGCCGCCGAGACTGATGGCGAGCGCGAGCAGCGTGATCGCGTTCGGCGACAGCGGAGTCCGCCGTGCCACCGGCAGCAGCCAACGGTTGAGCCGGTCGCGCCAGGCATTCACGGCGGGCATTTTAGAGCGCGGGCGGGGCGTTCTCGCGCCAGTCCAATGCCGGTCCTCCGCGCCGCGGTTCTCGCGTTCCTCTTGGCGTCGCCTGCCTTCGCCTATCGCATCAGCGCCTGGATTCCGCCGTGGGACCAGGGCGCGCTGCAGTCGATCCAGATGAACGGCGGCGCGGTGAACGAGTCGAATCCGGTCTGGTACAGCTGGAACGCCGACGGCACGATCGCGAAGAACTGGAACGCGGAGAATCCGACCTGGCGCGCGGCGATGGCCGGCAGCGCCGTGATCCCGACGATCCAGAACATCGTCGATCATAGCTTCAGCGCCACCGCCGTGCAGGCCATGCTGGCCACGCCGGCCTCGCGCGACGCGCACGCCGAGGCGATCTTCCAACTCGTCGTCAGCAACGCCTACGACGGCGTCGACGTCGACTACGAGCGCGTCCCGGCGACGTCGCGCGCGAACTTCACGGCCTTCCTGAACACCCTCGGCGCGAAGCTGCACGGCGCCGGCAAGAAGCTCTCCGTCAGCGTGTATGGGAAGACGAACGATGTGACGTGGAACGGCGCCGGCGCCGAGGATTGGAGCGCGATCGGCGCGGTCGCCGACAGCGTGAAGATCATGGTCTACGACTACCACTGGTCATCGAGCGAGCCGGGAGCGATCACGCCGCTCGACTGGCTCGACGAGGTCGTGACGTACGCGGAGAGCACGATGCCGGCGTCGAAGATCGTCGTCGGCCTGCCGTGGTACGGCTACGACTGGTCGCCGTCCGGCGGCGCGCTGGCGTCGTATGCGTCGGCCACGCTCGCCGCGCAGAACAGCGGCGTCGCCGTCGGCCACGACGCGAACGGCGAAGCGACATACGCCTACAACGGACACACGGTCTACTTCCAGGACGCGTCGAGCTACGCAAAGAAGGTCGCGCTGATCAAGCAGAAGCACGGCGGCGTGGCCGGCTTCGCGCACTGGGCGGTCGGCACGGAAGATCCGACGGTGTGGAGCGTGATTCGCGGGAACGGCGGACGCCGGCGCGCGGCCGCGCACTGACGGTGAAGAAATGTGGGGCGGGATTCATCCCGCCCGCGCGGACTGAAGTCCGCGCCACATGCGTCAATAGATGATCACCGTGTCGCCGACGTTCGCCATCTGATAGAGCCTGGCGATGTCGTCGTCGCCGAGGCGCACGCAGCCGTGCGAGACCGACTGCCCGAGCTTGTCCGGCTCGTCGGTGCCGTGGATGCCGTAGCCGTCGCCGAGCTCGAGGCGGTACTTGCCGAGAACCTTGTCGAAGTGGCGCTGCTTCGTGTCGACGGGCGGGACCACGAGGGCGTCGCCGGCGGTGATCATCGTCCCGGGCGGCAGCTCGCGCTCGTTCGTCCCGTCGCTGACGACGACCGTGTCGCCCTTCACCTTCAGCACCGGGTTGCTCTTGCCGCGGAACCACGACCAGAAGCCGCTGTCGCTGCGCGCCGGCTGGCCGGTGCGCGAGTCGAGCGTATCGCCGCGGTTGAGGTGCACGACGCGCATGCCGTTCTTGCGGGCCTCCTCGACGTAGTGCCAGTCGGGAGGAACCCACAGCGGGTTCTCTTGTTTCTGCACGATGTGCAGCTTGCCGATGGGCGTGTCGAAGACGAGCGTTTTTCCGTCGACGGCGAGCGTCGTCCCCTTGCCGGTCGAGCAGACGGCCTCGAAAAGCGCCTGCCCCCCGCGCTTGAGCCAGAGCTTGTTCTCCTCGGTCGAGACGATGATCGTCTGCCCCGTGTCGGGGACGTCCGCGGTCTGCTGCGCGACGTTCTGGATCTTCGACTGCAGCGTGTTGATCTGCGTCGCGCGCGCCGCCGCGGCGTCGCGGAGCTGGCCGCCGCCGCGCTGCGCGATCATCTCGTCGATCGCGGCCATGCGATCGAGCCGGCGCAGGTCGCGCACGTTGATCGCTTCCCCCGTCAGCGCGAAGGCCGCGAGGCCGAGCGCCAGCGCCAGCAGCGCCCACGATCCGAGGAATCCCGTCCACCGAGGCATCAGAAAATGTACACGCGCGTATCGGTCGAAATGCGCGGCCAGATCGCGGCCATGTCCTCCTCCGGCACCATGAACGAGCCGGGCTTCGGCCCCTGCAGCGGCGAGTCAGGCGGGGGCGGGGTGTGGATGATGTAGTTGTTGCGCAGGACGACGACGTACTTGCCGAGGCCGTTGCGCACGCTCTCACTGCGCGGCGCGAGGCCGTTCATCGCGTAGAACCAGTCGGGCACGGTCCAGACGTAATCCGTTTCTTTTCCGACGACGCTGAAGCCGCCCTTGAGCGGGATGAACGTCCACGTCCTGCCGTCGCGGGCGTTGATCGTGCGCCGCTCGCCGATCTGCACGTCGCATTCGCGCACGACGTCGGGGCCGAGGCGGAACTGCATCTTGCGCCGGCTCGTGTCGATGGCCAGGTAGAACTGCGAGCCGCGCATCGAGACGAGGTAAGCCATGCGCCCGTCGAGCTCGCGGGCGAGCTGCGCGCGCGTCAGGTCCATCTTGGCCAGCTCCGCGCGGATGCGCTGGATCTCCGCGGGCGAGCTCTCGTTGCGCTTGAACAGCAGCGCGGTCTTGTCGTCGATCTCGTCGCGCTGGTGCGCGGCGAAGGCGAACGTCACCATCGCCGCGGCGAGGAGAACCAGGTTCAGCCACAGCGGTGGCCTGGGCGATCGTCGGCGCTCTCGCACATGGATGAGTTAGGCGAACGACGTGCCAGGACGTACGAAGAACCTGACAATGGCCAGCAGCAGCAGGGCGATGCCGAACGTGCAGACGATCGTCGCGCCCGTCGGCAGATCGGCCTGGAACGAGATCATGATCCCGATGGCGCTGACGAGCGCCCCCATCGTCCAGCCGATGGCCAGGCGCTTGCCGATCGTCTTCGCGAAAAGCATCGCCGCCACCGATGGCACGATCAGGTACGAGAACACCAGCAGTACGCCGGCGATCGCCACCGACGACGTCACCACGAAGCCGAAGGACGTGTAGAAGAGGAAGTCCCACAGCTTCATGTGCTGCACTTCCTGGCCGAGGGAGATGGCCAGGAACTTCTTCCGGAAGACGAAGTGGAAGAGGCCGACGACGGCGTAGAGGCCGGCAGTCTCGATCACCGTGAATTTCGACACGGTCAAGATGTTGCCGACGAGCATGTCCTTCAGATGCTCGGTTCCCTCGGGGGCCTTGCTCATGGCCAGGATCGCCGCAGCTGCGGAGACGGCGTAGACGATGCCGATGATCGCTTCCTGCGGGATGCGCGTCTCGCGGTGCACGCGGGTGAAGGCGAAGACGGCCGCGCCGAGGATGGTGAAGCCGAGCGACCAGAAGTACGTCACGCCGGAGTGGAGCTCGTGCCCGGCCAGGTAGGCGATGGTCGTGCCGAGCGCGGCGATCTGCGCCAACGAGAGGTCGACGAAGATGACGCCGCGCTCCACGACGTGCACGCCGAGGTAGGCGTGGATGCCGGTCAGGATCAGCCCGGCCAACAGCGGGAGGTAGAGAAATTCGATCAGTTCGAGTGTCACTTCAATGCCTTCACTAGATTGGCGATGTTCGTGTCGGTCGTCTGGATGTAGTCGTCGGTGCCGCTCTTGGCGCCGCCGACGGAGGGGTATAACACGACCAGCTTCGCGCCGGTGTTGTCGGCGATCGACTGGGGAGTCTTGGCGTCGAAGTACGGCTCCATCAGGATCGCTTTGACGTGCTGGGCCTTCATCATGTTGATGAGCTCGAACGTGTGCGACGGCGACGGCGGCACGCCCGGCTTCGGCTCGACATAGCCGACGACGTCGAGGCCGAAGTGCTTGGCGAAGTTCGGCCAGGAGGCGTGATACGTCACCACTTTCGCGCCGCGGTACGGCGCCATCGTCGCCAGCCAGCGCTTGTTGGCCTCATTGATCCGCACTTTGAATGCGTTCAGGCGCTGCGCGAAGTACGGCGCATCGGCCGGCCGCAGCTCGGCGAGCTTCTGCTCGATCTGGATGGCGATGCGCACGGCGTTGGCCGGATCGAGCCAGTAGTGCGGGTTGCCAAGCGGGTGAACGTCGCCCATGGAGCGGTTCACGACCGTCGGCCGGTCGAGGATCTCCACGCCGTGCGAGACGTCGAGGTAGCCCTTCGTGCCGGGGCGGACGTTCGGGTTGCGGCTCTGGTCGAGCAGCGGCGGGAGCCATCCGATCTCCAGCTCCAGGCCGACGACTTCGAGGAGGTCGGCGTTGCGGAGCAGAAGGAGAAAGCTCGGCTTCGGCTCGACGAAGTGCGGGTCCTGATAGCCGCGGGCGATGGAGCTGACGTCGACGCGGTCGCCGCCGACTTCCTTCGTCAGCGAGGCCAGGTCCTGGATCGTGGTGACGACTTTCAGCGGCGCCGCGAACGTGGGCGCCGCGATGAGGGTGATTGCTGCGATCAACAATGCGATGCGTTTCATGAGGGTCTCCTAAAAAGCGTGCGCGCCGTGCGCGCCGATGGCGAATTGAAGTTGCAGGAGCAGCTCGTTGGCGGTTTTGACGTCGCCGTACTTGGTGCGCCGGAGCTGCCCGCGGATCTGGCTGAACTCCGACGGCCAGAAGGTGAGGGTGGCGGAGAGGCCGCGGTCGCGCGTGCCCGGCGCGACCTGGGCCAGGCTCGGCGTTTCGTCGGCGGCGTCGAGGCGGACGCCGGTGAACCAGCGCTGGCCGAGCTGGTAGTCGACGGACGCGTAGAACCCGCGCAGCGTGCGGTCGAAGTCGTCGCGCTTGTTGGCGATTCCTTCGAGGCGCGTGATGACGCCGCGATACAGCCCCTGCTGCAGCGGCTTCCAGCGGTAGGTCACGTCGATGCCGCCGAAGGAGCTGTGGCCGTCGGCGATCGTGCCGCGCGCCCAGCTCGTGCCGAGCTCGACGTTCGCGTTTTCGCTGATGTCCTTGAAGGCCTTGAGGTGCGTGTTGTACGCAACGTCGCTCGGCTTCTGCCGCTCGAACATCCCGTCAACATCGCCGGAGTACGCCTCACCGGTCGCTTCGACGAAGGCGAAGGAGTTCGGGAAGGCCTTCGAGACCGAGATGCCGTCGCCGTGGAACTGCTCGTCGGTGAAGAAGTTGTGGATGACGAGAGGCTGGTCGACCCACGGGCGCACGTGGGTGTGCCACGTGTTGGCCTTGCCGAACATCGCTTTGAACTTGCCGGCCTTGGCGGTGAGGTCCCACGGGAGGGTGACGAACTGCGCGTAGCCTTCCTCGACGTCGATGCCCTCGGGCGAGACGGAGAAGAAGAAGTTCGCCTTCGCGTAGGGATCGACGAAGGCCTGAAAGGCGATCTCGGCCTCATCGAGCTTGAACGGCGAGCGGAGATCGTTCGGGCCGAACTCGAAGTCGTTGCGCTGCCCGGCCTTGCCGATGAAGTTGCCGATGACGGAGGTGTCGGGGTTGAAGACTTTCGAGGCCCCGGGGTTGAAGACGTTGTTGACGGTCTGCACGTCGGTGAGCGCGGACGACGGCTGCGACGCCGGCGCAGGCTGCGCGGCGGCGGGCGGGGCGACTTCGATCTTGGTCAAATCCTCGGCCGCCGCGGACGGCGCCGCGGGCGCGGGCGCGGGAGTGCCTTTGAGTCGATCGATCTCCTGGCGGATCTGGGCGACCTCCTGCGTGAGCGCGTCGAGGCGCTTCTCGAGCTGGCTGACGCGGGCGTCGGTCGTCTGCGCGCAGAGCGGCAGAGCGGCGAAAAGAATCATGGGCAAAAGCACGCGATGACCACGATGGGCCATGGGTCTCCTCCTTGAAACGAAACGGCGAACGAGAACGCGCAGCTACGCCGCGGGAGGAGCGCGGGAGGGGAGGGTTAGGACGAGCGATGCCGACAGCGGCGAGACCGCCTCGGCCGCCATGACGCTGACGACGACGACCGGCGCGACGACGGCCGGCGGCACAGACGGCAGCTGCGTCACGCCGGCGGCGCAGACGGCGCACGCGCCGTTCGTGGCGGCGGTGCGGGCGTCGCTGTTCTCCCACAGCGGATGCGAGTGGACGACCGGCTCGATGGCCAGGAGCAGCGCGGCGGCGAGGATCGGAAGCGTCAGCCGGCGAAGCATTCGAAGGGTCAAAGCATACCCCGTAAGTCGCGCCAAGCAAGCGCTATTCCGGGTTGGAATAAGGTGTGAAGGAGGCCGATTAGAAGCCGCATTAGGAGACCGAAGCAGATGGCTGAGACCACCACCCACGCAGTGCAGCAGATTACCGACGCCGATTTCGAGCAGGTCGTGAACGGCGGCAAGCCCGTGTTCGTCGACTTCTGGGCGCCGTGGTGCGGCCCGTGCCGGATCATCGGCCCGATCGTCGAGGAGCTCGCCCCGTCCTACGAGGGCAAAGCCGTCATCGCCAAAATGAACGTCGACGAGAACCAGAACGTGCCAATGAAGTTCGGCGTGACCTCCATCCCCACGCTGCTGATGTTCAAGGACGGCAAGCTGGTGGACCGGGCCATCGGGGCGATGCCGAAGAACAATCTGAAGGCGTTTATTGACCGGAATCTGTAAATCAGAAAGCAGAAGGCAGAAAGCAGAAATCCTGGCGGTCACGCGCAAGCGCCGCTAGGATTTCTGCTTTCTGCTTTCTGCCTTCTGCTTTCTGATTTAACGCCATGCTCGCCGACCTCGACCAACTCCTCCGCGCCCGCTCCATCGACACCCTCCTCGTCCCCATGCACGAGGTCCTGCATCCGGCCTTCCGCTGGATCAGCCGCGGCGCGAAGGTGACGAAGGGGTACGCGATCAAGCGCGCCGGCGAGGAGCCGCTCCTCGTCACGTATCCGATGGAGCGTGACGAGGCTACGGCCACCGGACTGCCGACGCGGCTCGTGCACGACTTCGATCACGACCGCATCTTCAAGAGCGCGCCGAACGCCGTCGTCGCCTACGGCGAGTTCTTCGACGGCGTCCTCCGCGCCCTCGGCTGCGGGCCCTCGCTGGCCTTCGCCGGAAATCTGCCCATCCACCTCTACCTCGGCATCGCCGATGAGCTGCAAGCCCGCGGCTGGAACGTAGTCCGCTCCTCCGGCGAAGACCTCGTGCAACTGGCCCGCAAGCGGAAGGAGCGCTGGGAGATCGAAGCGATCGCCTCGGTCGGCGAGCGGACCGAGCAGGTCGTCGACCGCGTCCGCGAGGTGCTGCGCGAGGCGATCGTCGAGGACGGCCACGTCCTCCACCGCGGCGAGGTCCTGACGCTCGGCCATCTCAAGCAGCTCGTCTCGTCGGAGATCGCCCGCCTCGGCATGGCCGAAGACCACGAGACGATCCTGTCGCAGGGCCGCGACGCCGCCGTCCCGCATTCGCGCGGCGACGCCGCTGCGCCGGTGCGCCCGTCGCTGCCGATCGTCCTCGACATCTTTCCCCTCGACAGGGAGAGCGGCTATTTCTTCGACCTGACGCGCACGTTCTGCGTCGGGCCCGTCTCCGAGGAGCTCGCGCAGGTGCACGCGCACGTGCTGGAGGCCTTCGAGCTCGCGGAGAAGGAGATGGTCGCGGGGACGCCGGCGACGGCGTACCAGAACCTCGTCTGCGATTTCTTCGAGGCCCGCGGCTACGCGACGACGCGCTCGAATCCGCGCACGCTCGACGGCTATGTCCACTCCCTCGGCCACGGCGTCGGGCTGGACATCCACGAGAAGCCGTTTTTCGGACTGGCGGCCACGAATCAGGATGTGATCGAAGTCGGCGACATCGTCACCATCGAGCCCGGCCTCTACTTTCCCGAGCGCGAGATCGGCGTGCGCATCGAGGACACCTTCGTCGTCACCGAGGACGGCCGCGTAGCCTCACTTTGCCGAGGAAGTCGCGCGCTTGCTCCCTGAGTATTTCTTGAGAGCCTTCGACAGCGTGTAGCCCCTCAGGAACTCAGCCTTGCGATAGCCGTCGCCGTCGAACGAGTACACCGTCACGCCGCCGCTTTCCTCGAAGAAGAAGTTCGTGCCGCGCGCTGTCGCCGCGTACGTGACCTTCGTCTTCCCGTCGCCGGAGAGCGAGGCCAGGAACATGGCCACGGAGTGGGGGATGGCCGGCGGGGCGACGGGCTTGGGGGCGGCGAAGATGGGGACGGCGGCCAGGAAGAAGGACAGCGCAATCATGCGACGCATGGCGCGTATTCTAGAGCTACGACACCTGCAGATTCGGGATTCCCGCGAAATCGCGAGCGTTTCTGGTCATGAGGACCGCTGACATTGCCGCGGCGGTGACGCCGATGGCAATGTCCGCTGCGCGTTTGCGCGGGGAACCGAGGCGGCGGAAGACGTCGGCCGCCTGAGCGGCTAGTTCTTCATCGAAAGGAATGACGCCATCGGTTGCGAACAGCGATCGCGCAACGGCAATCTGTTCCGGCAGGCGTGGGCCGCGACAGAACTCGTACCACGCAACGGCACTGATTTGGAGAACAGCATCCGACTCGGTGATCCGACGCAGGCGATTGCGCTCGGCTCCCGCTTGCGAGAGCGCGTAAATCAGGAAATCGGTGTCGAGCTGAATCAACATCAGAATCCCGGATCTTCCAGCTTGAGCCGGCGGACCTCTTCGGCGGCATCGTTGCCTTCAAAGATTTCGAAGAGGCGTTTCAGCGTTCTCAGGCGCTGCTGCCGGTCTCGCATCGGCACGCCGGCGACCGTATCCCTCTGAGCGATGAGAGAGCGGCGAATGGCTTCGGACACCGCGCAGCCGTAGTGGGCGGCGAGTTGACGAGCGGCCGCGCCGGATTCTTCGTCGAGGATGATCGTCGTCCTTTTCATTGTCATAAGATGCACTCTGAATTCAGGCATATTATATGCCCATGCCGACCTTCCTCTTCGCCCACGGCGCCGGCGGCGGCATGAACGCGCCGTTCATGACCGCGGTCGCGCGCGGGCTCGAAGCGCGCGGCATCCGCGTCGTCCGCTTCGAATTTCCGTACATGAAAGCGCGGCGGAAGGTGCCGGACCGCGAGCCGGTGCTGCTGCAGGCGTGGCGCGACGTCGTCGCCGAGCATGGCGGCGGCGCGGCCGTGGCCATCGGCGGCAAGTCCATGGGCGGGCGGATGGCCAGCATGGTCGCGGACGAGCTGGGCGTGCGCGCCCTCGTCTGCTTCGGCTATCCCTTCCACCCGCCCGGCCGGCCGGAGACGCTGCGCACCAAGCACCTGGCCGCGCTGCGCACACCCGCGCTCATCATCCAGGGCGAGCGCGATCCGTTCGGTACCCCCGCCGACGTCGCCGGTTACGCGCTCTCGCCGTCGATCGAGATCGCTTGGCTCGCCGGCGGCGACCACTCCTACAGGCCGCGGGAGACGGAGAACATCGCCAAGGCGGTCGAGCTGGCCGGCAGCTTCATCGAGCAGCATTGATCTGGCGGACGTTTTGAGCCACGATGCATGCCGGATGCGGCGACCGCTTGCCCTGGTCGTGGAGGATGACGCAGCCACTCGGAAGCTCCTGCGGAGTCTGCTCGAGGAGCGTGGGTGCGACGTCGACGAGGCCGTCGACGGCCAGCAGGCCATCAACGCCCTGACCCAGCACGACTACGCGATCGTCCTGCTCGACATCGTCCTGCCGCGGATCAGCGGGACGGCCGTGATGGACTTCCTGATGCAGCGCGATCCGGCCATGCTCTCGCGGGTCATCGTCGTGACCGGGCTCAACGTCGACGAGATCCGCAAGCTCTTCCCCGCCGTCCGCGCCGCCCTTGGCAAGCCGGTCATTCCGGCGCGGCTGCTCCGGAGCATCGACGCCTGTCTGGGCCGATGATGCGATTTTCACGCATGCCTGACGCATGGGTCACGACGCACGCGCATGACGCGTTTGCGCTCCCTTTTTTTCACGTGAGGGCGAACGGACCCCTGATGACCGCGGATTATCTTGTACTCAACTGAGACGGCATACA
>JBKOUP010000155.1:0-5511 GCA_046723495.1 Acidobacteriota bacterium | reverse complement strand
AGGGCGGCCTCAGCGTCACGATCGAGCAAGCCGGCATCATGGGCGCGGGCCTCGGCACGGCCACGCAGGGGACGCAGCACTTCACGACGATGTCGTTCAGCTGGCAGGAGGGCGGTCTCGGCAAGCTGGCCATCGAGCTCGGTCTTCCCGGGATGGCCGCGGCGTTCCTCCTCCTCCTCGTCTTCACCAATCTGGCGATGAAGATCACGCGCGCGCCCGACGAGCCCGGAACCACGCAGATCCTCCGCTGCATGCTGATGGCCATGGTCATCGCCAACGTCGCGAACTTCACCGCCTCGGCGCAGGCCTACTCCGATCCGCTGCTCAGCCTGATGGCCTCGTTCTTCGGCGGATGCCTCCTCGCCACCGCGGCCACGGAGTCGCGCCTCGCCACGGCCGCGCAGCAACAGGCGGCGGCGCCACAGCAGCTCCGCTCCGCCACGGTGTAACTGACGATGCGCCTTCTGCACGTTGTGCCGACATACCTGCCGGCCACGCGCTATGGCGGACCGATTTTCGCCGTCCACGGACTCTGCCGCGCCCTGGCCCGGCGCGGGCATGACGTGCACGTCTTCACGACGAACGTCGACGGCAGCGGCACCTCGGAGGTCCCGCTCGATTGTCCCGTGGAGATGGACGCCGTGCGCGTGCACTACTTCGCGTCGTCGTTTCCGCGGCTTTATTACTCGCCGGCAATGCGCCGGCAGCTGCGGACCTTCGTGCCGCTCTGCGACGCCGTGCACGTGCACTCGGTGTTTCTCTGGCCGACCAGCGCGGCGGCACGCGTGGCGGCGCGGGCGGGCGTGCCGTACGCGGTCAGCCCCCGCGGGATGCTCGTGCCGGAGCTGATGCGGCGGAAGAGCCGCGTGGCGAAGTCGATGTGGATCGGCCTCGTGGAGCGGCGAACCCTGGCCGAGGCCGCGGGCGTGCACTTCACGTCGCAGCGCGAGCTCGACGATGCGCGGCTGCTGCGGCTGCCGCTGCCGTCGCCGTTCATCGTGCCGAACGGGATCGATCTTCCGCCGCTCTCCGCCGAGCGGCGCGACCCGCGCCTCCTCCTATTCCTCGGCCGCGTGAACTGGAAGAAGGGACTCGATCGCCTGATCGAAGCGATGCGCGGCATCGACGCCCGCCTCGTCATCGCCGGCAACGACGAGGAGAACTACGCGGCCACGCTGCCGCGCGCGCCGAACGTCGAATTCGCCGGCGCCGTCTCCGGCGACGCCAAGAACGCGCTGCTGCGCCGCGCGGCCGCGCTCGTGCTGCCGTCGCTCTCCGAGAACTTCGGCAACGTCGTCCTCGAAGCGATGGCCCAGGCGACGCCGGTCGTCGTCACGCCGCAGGTCGGCCTGGCCGCGGACGTCGGCGCGGCCGGCGCCGGCATCGTCACCGAGCCGGAGTCGCTCGGCGCCGCGCTGAACGCGCTGCTCGCCGATCCCGCCCGCGCCGAGGAAATGGGGCGGCGCGGACGCGCCCTCGTCGAGGCCCGCTTCAGCTGGGACCGCATCGCCGCGGAGATGGAGGAGCATTACGCGTGCTTGACGAAATCACGCCGCTCGTCCTGACCCGCGACGAGGCCCCGAACATCGCCCGCACCCTCGGGCAGCTGCGCTGGGCGCGCGAGGTCGTCGTCGTCGATAGCATGAGCGTCGACGACACCGTGGCCATCGCCCGCTCCTTTCCGAACGTACGCGTCGTCGAGCGGCCGTTCGACAACCACGCCGCGCAGTGGCAGTTCGGCGTCGCCCAGGTGCGCACGCCGTGGGTGCTGACCCTCGACGCCGACTACGTCGTCCCCGACGCCGCCGTCGCCGAGATCGCCGCGCTTGCGCCGCCGCCGGACGTCGTTGCCTACGTGGCGCGCTTCCGCTACGCCATCGACGGCCGTCCGCTGCGGGCCACGCTCTACACGCCGCGCCCCGTGCTTCTGCGCATCGGCGCGTTCGAGATCTGGCAAGACGGGCACACGCAGCGCACGCGCGTCCATGGGCGTACGGAGACGTTGCGCGAGCCCTTCGTGCACGACGACCGCAAGCCGTGGCCGCGCTTCGTGGCCCGCCAGCGCCTCTACGCGCGCGAAGAGGCGGAGAAGCTCCGCCGCGCCGACCCGCGCACGCTCAACGCCGCCGCGCGCCTGCGCAAGCTGCGCAGCGTCGCGCCGTTCGCCGTGCTCGCGCACACGCTCTTCGTGAAAGGACTCATCCTCGACGGCCGCGCCGGCCTGCGCTATGCGGCGGAGCGCTTCGTCGCGGAGTGGTCGATCGCGCGCGAGCTGTGGCGGGGTTAGGTAACAGGGAACAGGCGACAGGGAACAGGGGATCGGTGCGCGGACGCGGCGAACAGCAACAGCGCAATGGCCAGGTGTCTCATTTGTACAGTTTGTAGTTGAACGTCAGATTGAACAGCACCTCGACCGGCTTGCCGTCCATTGTCGCCGGCGCGAACTTCCACTGCCGCAGCGCCTGCATGGCCGTGTACAAGATCGTCCCTGCGGGGAGCGCTTTCTTGACCGTGACGTCGCGGATGTCGCCGTTCTTGTCGATCACGCATTCGAGAATGACGATGCCGCTCACGTGGAACCAGCGCACCGCGTACGGATAGACCGGCTCGACGCGCTTGAGCGTCTTCGGCGCCTGAACGTTCGGTCGCTTGGAGTCGGCGTGCGGCAGGTCCGCCGGAACGAGCGGGTACTGCTTCAGGAACTCCGCCGGCGCACCGAACGTCGACATGTCGGCCTCGGCCAGACGCGGCCGGATGTTCAGGGCCATGTGCCAGAACCAGATGGCCTCGTTGTCCTGCCCCACTCCGCGCAGGGCGAAGGCCTTGTGCAGGAGCGCCACGGCGAACCACTTCGTCTCCTCGTCGCCGGGGCCGAGGTTGTCGACCATGTCGTCGATCAACCGGTTGTCGATCTTCAGCGCCTTCTCGTAGTCCCCCTTTTTCAGCAGCTCCTCGCTCTTGCCGAGGCGGGCGATGAACGGATCCGTCGCGTACGCGGAGACCGCCGCCAGTGTCATTCCGAGCGCAGCGAGGAATCCCCTGATCGTCACGACGTCCTCCGGATCATCAAGTCGCCCATCACCAGCAGGTCCATCTTCGTGCGCAGGAAGCAGTCCAGCGCCTGACCGGGCGTATTCACCACCGGCTCATTCTCGTTGAACGATGTATTCAATACGAGCGGAACTCCGGTGGCGTCGCGAAAGGCCTCGATGAGGCGGTAGTAGCGCGGGTTCTGCGACTCCGTCACCGTCTGCAGGCGCCCCGAGCCGTTCACGTGCGTGACCGCAGGGATCAGGGCGCGTTTCTCCTCGCGGATCTGGTAGACCTGCAGCATGAACGGCACGTCGTAGTCGGTCTCGAACCAGTCGCCGGCGGCCTCGCGCAGCACCGACGGGGCGAAGGGGCGGAACGACTCGCGGCGCTTGATCTTCTGGTTGAGGATCGACTTCATGTCGGCGCGGCGCGGATCGCAGACGATCGAGCGGTTGCCGAGAGCGCGCGGCCCCCACTCCATCCGTCCCTGAAACCAGCCGACGACGTCGCCCGCGGCGATCTGCTCCGCCGTGCGCCGGCAGAGCTCGCGCTCGTCGACGACGCGATGCATCGAGCAGCGCGCGGCATCGAGGTCGTCGCGGCGGTGCGCAATGGCCTCGTCGATGGCGTCGTCGCCGTAGGCCGGCCCCCAATATGCGTGCTCCATCACGAACGACCGCCCGTTGTGCAGCTCCTGGTTCCAGACCCAGTAGGCCGCGCCGATGGCGCCGCCGGCGTCGCCCGCTGCGGCCTGCACGTAGAGGTCGCGGAACGGCGAGCGGTCGAAGACCATGCCGTTGGCGACGCTGTTGTAGCCGCAGCCGCCGGCCAGGCAGAGGCGGGAGACCTTCGTCTTCTCGAACAGCGACGTCGCCAGCGCGAAGTAGGCCTCCTCGAACATCGCCTGCATCGACGCGGCCAGGTCCTTGTGCCGCTGTTCGATCGGCTCCTCGGCCGCGCGCGCGGGGCCGAGCTTCTCGATCAATTTTTCTGAGTACACCGGGCCGATCACCGGCGCGCCGCCCTGCCAGACCATGTCCAGGCCGGCGCTGTGATGCGTGAAGTAGTCGGTATTCAGCGCGAAGCGGCCGTCCTTCGTCACGCGGACGATGTCGCGCATCGCCTCCATCATCGACGGCCGTCCGTACGGCGCGAGGCCCATGACTTTGTATTCGTCGCCGTAGTGCGGGAAGCCGAGGTACTGCGTGAGGGCGGTGTAGAAGATGCCGAGGGAGTGCGGGAAGCCGATCTCGCCGAGGACTTCGATGGCGTTGCCGCGGGCCACGCCCCACATGGCGCTGACGAAGTCGCCGAAGCCGTCGATCGACAGCACGGCCGCCTCGTCGAACGGCGCGACGAAGAAGGCCGAAGCGAGGTGGGCGCGATGGTGCTCGACGTTGTGCAGCTTCGGCTTCAGCGAGTCGAGGTGGAAGGCTTCGACGAGCTCGCCGCGAAGGTCGCGAATCCTGGCGCGATTGGCGAGACGGCGCTTGATCGCGCCGAGCGACGGCCGCCTGGCCACGAGGAAGCGCGCGCGCTGGAGGAGGCGCGCGTTCGGATCGCGGTTGACGGCGACGTGGTCGACGGCGTTGAGCTCCACGCCCGCTTCGTCGAGGCAGTAGCGGATGGCGGCGGAAGGGAAGCCCGCCCAATGCTTGATGCGCCGGAAGCGCTCCTCCTCGGCGGCGGCGACGAGCTTGCCGTCGACGACGATGCACGCGGCGGCGTCGGCGTGATGGGCATTGATGCCGAGGATAATCATGCAGTTCTTAGTTCTTGGTTCTTAGTTCTTAGTTTTCGGAGGCCGAAGGCAAACTAAGAACTAAGAACCAAGAACTAAGAACTAGCCAAAATCGTGCGAGTCATTTTCGTCAATCGCTACTTCCCGCCCGACCATTCTGCAACAAGCCAGATGGTTGGCGACCTGGCGTTTTTTCTCGCCGGGCGCGGCCACGAGGTCGTGGCCATCAGCAGCCGGCAGCGCTACGACGATGCGAAGGCGCGGCTGCCGAAGCGCGAGCGTCTCGGCGGCGTCGACGTCGTCCGCATCGCCACGACGCGCTTCGGCCGCGGCTTTCTGCCGGGGCGCGCGCTCGACTACGCCACGTTCTACCTCAGCGCGTTTTTCGCCCTCTTGCGGCGCGCCAGGCGCGGCGACGTCGTCGTGGCCATGACCGATCCGCCGCTGCTCTCCGTCGTGGCCGCGCTGGCCTGCGCGCTGCGCGGCGCGCGGCTCGTGAACTGGGTGCAGGATCTTTTCCCCGAGGTGGCCACGGCGCTCGGCATGCGCGTGCCCGCAGTCACGCGTTTGCGCGACTGGTCCCTGCGCCGCGCGGCGATCAACGTGGCCCTCGGCGAGCGGATGGCCGAGCGCATCCGCGCCCGCGGCGCGCGCGCCGTCGTGCGCCACAACTGGGCCGACGCCGCGCTGCATCCGGTCGAGCGAAGTCCGCGCTGGAACCTCGGCGACGCCTTCGT
>JBKOUP010000269.1:0-2697 GCA_046723495.1 Acidobacteriota bacterium | reverse complement strand
GCGGGGTAGTAGCCGACCGCGACATCGTTGACGCGCAGCCACCAGTCGCCGGAGTCGGAGCGCGCGAACTCGAGGGTGATCTCGCATTGCGGGCCGCCGGCGACGCTCGTGCACTCGAGCGGACCGCCGAGGACGACGTTGGGATTGGTCTGGACGAAACTGCCGCAGGCGAGGTTGTAGCACTGGCCGTCGTAGATGAAGAGGTGCGTGCGCGCGTCGCCGTAGAGGCTCGGGAAGACGTGCCATCCCGCTTCGAGCGTCTGCTGGCCCTTGTTCGTGCCGCCGAGGAGCCAGAGCTGGGCGAGCGAGAATTCGCCGGCCTGCTCGACGTAGGGATTCCAGACGTTGAACGTCGCCCGTCCGCCGCGGTTTTCGACGTATTGATAGGCGGCGGCCCACTCGTGCGGGGAGGCGGTCGTGGTGGCGAGGGCAAAGGCCATGGCGAGGAGCATGCCCCTGCTATGTCCAATTGTCGAACCATCGCTAAACCATTGATCCTAATCGCGAATCGCGATTCGCTATGTCCTTAAATCAGACATGCGTCGAGAATTCGATCAGGTCCGGAAAGAACTCATCGAAGCGCCGCTGCAGCTCGATCCGGGAGTCGGTGAGGTGGTGCGTGGCCAGCTCCAGCCGCGGCCGGCGCGAGAGGCGGCGCGAGAGGTTCGTCAGCGCCAGGCGGATGCCGGCGACCTCGCGGTACGACAGCAGCCACTGCTGGTCCCGCATGAACGGATAGACGAAGCGCAGCCGCCCCGGCAGCGCGTGCGCGTGCGGGTCGAGCGCGGCGTGCACGCGCGCGACGAAGGCGTCGAGCGTCTCGGCGCTGTAGCGCCCGAAGTCGTTGGCGAGAAAGTGATCGAAGAAGATGTCGGCGATGACGCGCGCGTAGTGGCCGTGGTCGGGGATGAGCACACGGCGGAAGGCGGCCACGCTCGGGTGGGCGTCGGTGAAGGCGTCGATCTTCCGATGCTTCCGGATCCCCTGCGAGATCGCGTCGTCGCCGCGCACCGGACCTTTGACGAAGTCGCCGGCGAGGTTGCCGATCATCGACTCCGCGCCGCCGCCGGCGAGGAAGAGGTGCGCGAGATAGTTCATTTCGAGATCGCCGGCGCGTAGAGGCCGAGGAGCTTGCGGTTCCACCACGCGCCGCTGCGGGCGCGCTCGGCGGACGTGGTGAACCAGTACTGCCACTTCACCGCGCGCACCATCGCCGGCGGCCGCGCGGCGAAGGGATTGCCGGCGAAGAGGCGCAGCACCGGCGGCGAATTCTCGAGCAGCTGCGCCTCGCAGTTCAGGACGAAGGCGTTCTCGCTGTAGTCGCCGAGGGAGGCGAACCAGAGGTTCCAGTCGAAGCGCGGGTGGTAGGGCGCGTAGATGCCCGGCCGGCTCTTCGGGTCCTGCGGCTTGAAGCGGAACGGATAGGCGATCCAGTGCTCGCCGTCGTTCGAGCCTTGGAACTCGATCTCGTAGCGGGCGCGGGTCATGACCGCGAAGAGGCCGTAGCTGTCGGCGACGCGGAAGGGGGCGAAGAGCGTGACCAGCGGGAAGGCCCGGACGAAGAAGCTGGCGATGGTGGTGATGAAGAGGACGGTGAAGATGACTTTTTGATAGACGGGGGTTGCGGGCGCGGGCTCGGGCGCAGGGAGGAGGAGCAGGACGCCGAGGCAGAGAACGAGGTAGTTGAGGAATGCGTAGTTCGCGGTGAGGATGATGCCGATCTGCAGCGGCGTCGTGAGGATGAACGCGATGCGGCGCGACTGCTTCGGCAGGAAGACCAGCCAGGCGATGAAGAGCTCGGCCAGCAGCGTGTACGCCACCGTCCCGGCGTGGAACGCGTGCGGGAGGCGCTGCTGCGTGTACCAGCCGATCCACGTCGGCAGCGGGCCGTTCTCGTAGTACTTGTCCATGGCCGTGAAGTCGCGCCACTGCGGCTCGCCGCTGAGGAGCTTCACCAGGCCCGACTCGAAGTAGATGCGGAACCACTCCCAGCGCAGCATGGAGAGCGCGCCGGCGTTGATGGGCTGCTGCGCAGCCAAGCCTGGGCGCAGGCCGCGCGGGGCGAAGAAGATCGACAGCAGCCCGGCCTCGAGGAGCATGCCGTCGGATTGATACGAGGCGAAGTCCTGCGCCGCGACGATGACGGAGAGGAAGGCCACCCAGGCCACGGCGATCGACAGGCGCGGCCAGAGGTTGGCGATGATCGCGACGGAGGCGAGGAGGCCGATCCAGACGATCGCCTGTAGCATGGCGTCGCTGGCGTTGATCCAGAGGATCGTCGGCGCGAGCCAGAAGCGCTTCCAGCCGGCATAGACGCGCAGCTGCTCGAGGTACGTCCGCACCGGTAGCAGTCCGCGCGAGCCGATCAGTCCTTCGATTTGGAAGTAGAGCGAGAAAAAGGCGGAGAAGAAGATGCCGCCGAGGGCGCGGAGCCAGATCCAGCGGACGCGCTCGGCGGTCATCGGCGCTCCACGATGACGATGCCGTCCTTGGCCCAGACGCGGCGGAAGCGCCGCAGCGGAGCGCCGCGCGTCGCGCGCAGCCAGACGGTCGACGCGGCCAGCTTCGGCGGGAAGTCGACGCCGACGATCGCGGTGGCGGAGGGGAGGGCGCGGGGCTGGTCGTAGGCGATGAAGCGGATGCCGTTCTCCTCGCAGTAGCGCGCCAGCGACTCCTCGTGTGTCGTGAGGATGGCGT
>JBKOUP010000382.1:0-17968 GCA_046723495.1 Acidobacteriota bacterium | reverse complement strand
GCGTCATCTCGTGCACGAGGAGGACGTCGATCCAGTCGCGGAACTCGCCGAAGCCGAGTGCCGGCTCCGGCGGCTCGGTCCAGAGCACGATGCGCGGCGAGTCGAGCGCGGCGATCGTCAGGCCGTTCGTCTCCGCGCGCGGGTTGCCGACGAGGACGTCCGTCGTCTGCTTCGGATCGAAGCCGACCTCGCGCACGACGGCGTCGCGCACCGACTCCAGTCGCGCCGCCGCGCGCTGCGTCCAGGCCTCGTACTCGGCCGGGTAATGGACGCGGAAATGCGCCGTGCGCAGCGTCCGCCAGTCGGCCGAGGGAGCTTGCGCGAAGAGCGTCGGCGCGGCGAACAGCAACGCCGCGATCATGCGAAAATGCGCGCCCATGAAGCGGATTCTTTCACTCCTCCTCCTCGCCGCCTGCCCATTCGTTGCCAACGCCAAGACCATGTTCGTCATGCACGGCGGTGCCGGCACGATCACGCGCCAGAACATGACCGCCGAGGCGGAGGCGGCCATCCGCGCCAAGATGGAGGAGGCGCTCAAGGCGGGGCACGCCATCCTCGCCCGGGGCGGCTCGAGCCTCGACGCCGTCGAGGCTTCCATCCGCATCCTCGAAGACTCGCCGCTCTTCAACGCCGGCAAAGGCGCCGTCTTCACGCACGAGGGGCGCAACGAGCTTGACTCCTCGATCATGGACGGAAAGACGATGAAGGCCGGCAGCGTCGCCGGCGTGACCATCATCAAGAACCCCATCTCCGCGGCGCGCGCGGTGATGGAGAAGTCGAAGCACGTGATGATGGTCGGCAAAGGGGCGGAGCTCTTCGCGACGAAGGTCGGCATCGAGATCGTCGATCCGTCGTACTTCTGGACGGAGCGGCGCTGGAAGGAGCTGCAACGCGACCTGATGAAGGAGCAGCAGACGGTGCCCGATCACAAAGGCACCGTCGGCGCGGTGGCGCTCGACGAGGCCGGCAACCTCGCCGCCGGGACGTCGACCGGCGGCGTGTCGAACAAGCAGTACGGGCGCGTCGGCGACTCGCCGATCATCGGCGCCGGCACGTACGCGGCGAACGACAGCGTGGCCGTCTCGTGCACCGGCACGGGGGAGTTCTTCATCCGCTGGACGGTGGCGTACGACATCGCCGCGCTGGTGAAGTACAAGGGGATGACGGTGGAGCAGGCCGGCAACGAAGTGCTGCACAAGAAGCTCGAGCCGGTGAAGGGCGACGGCGGGGCGATCATCCTCGACCGCCACGGCAACTTCGCCATGCCGTTCAACACCGAGGGGATGTACCGCGGCTGGATCGGCGACGACGGCGTGCCGCACGTGCTGATTTATAAGGATTAGGGAAGCTGGCGCCCCTCACCCGGCCTTTGGGCACCCTCTCCCCGCTCGCGGGGAGAGGGGCGGGGTGAGGGGCGCTCCGTCCCCTACGAAATCTCGATCTTCTTTCCGCTCTCCATCTTCTTCGGCGCGTCGAGCGTGATCTCCAGCACGCCGTCCTTGAACGACGCCTTCGCCGAGTCGGGGTTCACGGTCTCCGGCAGCGGAATTTGGCGGAAGAAGCGGCCGTAGCTGCGCTCGCTCCAGCCGCCGCGCTCGTCCTTCTGCTCCTGCTTGCGCTCGCCCTCGAGGATGAGCATGTTGTCGCGCACCTCGCAGTGCACGTCGTTCTTCGACAGGCCGGGAAGATCCGCCTTGACGTGGAGCTTGCCGCCCTCTTCGAAGAGCTCGATCTGCGGCGACCAGAGACTCCGCTCCATGCCGGCGCCGAGCGCGGGCATGCCGAGGTTCTGCAGCAGGCGATCCATCTCGCGGAACATGCCGAATGGATCGAAGAAGCCGCGTGTGGCGAGCCCACCTTGCTGTCGTGGCCGCGACAGCTGCGTCTCCCGTTGCGTATTCAGCGGTTGACTCCGGTCGCTTCGCTTTTCATCACGCATCTCTGCCATGGCTTTGGTCTCCTTTCAGAGGCAAAGAGGCGTGCAAATCAAGTGCGCGTGCCAGCGATGAATCCGGTTGCCCACGCCCACTGAAAGTTGTAGCCGCCGATCTTTCCGTCGACGTCCAGGATCTCTCCGACGAGCGAAAGATTTTCCGCGACGCGCGAGCGCATCGTGCCGATGTCGACCTCGTTCAGCGGCACGCCGCCGGCCGTGACTTCGGCGTAGTCGAAGCCGCGGTCGCGCTCGACGGGAAGCGTGCAGTCGACGACGTCGCGGATCGCGCGGCGGCGCTCCTCCTTCGTCAGTCGATTGAGGGGGACATCCGAGGCGATCTGCGCGACGAGACGGTCGGGCAGGCGACGGCGGAGGATGCTCGCCAGCGTCGCGTGCGGATGATCGTGCGACAGCAGCGCGTGCTCCTGCGACTCGAACGTCTCGCCGGGAAGGAAGTTCGCCGCGAGCGTGGCCGGCTGCGCGGCGATGAAGTGCCGGCTGACGTCGAGCACCGCCGGCCCGCTGATGCCGAAGTGCGTGAAGAGCATCGCGCCGCGCTCGCGATGCAGCACGCGCCCGCTCGGCGACTTCACCATGAGCTCCGCCTCCACGCTCGTGCCGCTGATCGTCCGCGCCCAATGCCCGTCGGCGACGATCAGCGGCACGAGCGCGGGGAACACCGGCGTGACCGTGTGGCCGAGGGCGCGGGCGAGCGCGTAGCCGGAGCCGTCGGAGCCGGTCTTCGGCACGGAGCGGCCGCCGGTGGCGAGGATGATGTGCTTGGCGTCGACGCCGTCGAGCGACGTCACGCGCGTGCCCGTCCGAATCTCCACGCCGGCCTCGGCGGCGGCGCGCAGCAGCGCGTCGACCACGTCGCGGGCGCGGTCGCTCACCGGAAAGAGCTTCCCCGTCTCCTCGCGCTTCAGCGGCACGCCGAGGGATTCGAAAAACGCGATCGTCCGCGCGACGTCGAACTCACGCAGCACCTTCGCGATGGCGTGGCGGTTCCCGTTGAAGTCGCCGGCGCGCACGACGTCGTGCGTCACGTTGCAGCGCCCGCCGCCGGAGATCACGATCTTCGCGCCGATCCGCGGCGCCGCGTCGAAGGCGACCACGCGCTTGCCGGCGCGCCCCGCAAAGATCGCGGCCATCAGACCGGCGGCCCCCGCGCCGATCACGGCCACATCGAATCCTTGCGGTTTTGTCATCACTTCTGCCTTCTGCTTTCTGCCTTCTGCTTTATTCTCCGCCGCGTCATGCGCAAGTTCCTCCTCCTTCTGTTCTTCGCCGCCGCCACCGCCGCCCGCGCCGCCCAGCCGATGGACGCGGCGCAGCTGCAGTTGGCGCTCAAGAAGCTCACCGTCGCCGGCACGGCCATGTACGTCGCCGCGCATCCCGACGACGAGAACACCGCGCTCATCGCCTACCTCGGCAACGAGCGGCTCTACCGCACGGTCTACCTGTCGATGACGCGCGGCGACGGCGGGCAGAACCTCATCGGCGACGAGAAGGGCGAGCTCCTCGGCGTGATCCGCACCCAGGAGCTCCTGGCCGCGCGGCGCATCGACGGCGGCGAGCAGGCCTTCACGCGGGCCATCGACTTCGGCTTCTCCAAGAATCCGCAGGAGACGCTGGCGATCTGGGGGAAGGACACGATCCTCGCCGACGTCGTCTGGAACATCCGCCGCTTCCAGCCCGACGTGATCATCACCCGCTTCCCGACGACCGGCGAAGGCGGCCACGGCCATCACACCGCTTCGGCCATCCTCGCCGTCGAGGCCTTCAAGCTCGCCGGCGACCCGAACGCCTTCCCCGATCAGCTGAAGTACGTCGCGCCGTGGCAGCCGCGCCGCCTTTTCTGGAACCGCTTCTCGTTCCAGCCGATCAAGCCGGACGATCCCTCGGTCGCGAAGTCGCTGCGGTTGGATGTCGGCACGTACAACGCTACGCTCGGCCGCGCCTACACCGAGATCGCCGCGGAGAGCCGCAGCCAGCACAAGAGCCAGGGCTTCGGCTCCGCGGAGCGCCGCGGCTCGCTCTTGAACTACTTCGACCAGCTCGGCGGCGACCCGGCGACGGCCGACATCTTCGAAGGCATCGACACGACGTGGGCGCGCTTTCCCGGAGGCGAGACCGTCGGCAAGCTCCTCCAGCAAGCGTCCGACGAATTCGATCCGCGCAATCCGGCCAAGTCGCTGCCGCTCCTCGTGCAGGCGTACGCGGAGCTCGACCACCTCGCGGCGAACGACTACATGCGCCTGCACAAGGTCCCCTGGACCGCGGTCAAGCAGCGCGACATCGCCGAGGCTATTCGCGCCGCGGCAGGGCTGTCGATCGACGTCGCCGCGGCCGACTCGTCGATCACGCCCGGCGGCGAGATGACGATCAACGTCTCCGTCGTCAACCGCAGCGACTACCCGTTCACGCTCGAAGCGGTCGGCTCGCGCTACGCCGATCCGAGCAAAGGCGTGTCGATTCCGCTGAAGAACAACGAGCCGGTCAAGACCGAGTTGAAGGTCAAAGTGCCGGCGTACCTCGACATCTCGCAGCCGTACTGGCTGCAGCAGCCGCCGGGGAAGGGGACGTACACGGTCAAGGATCAGCAAATGATCGGCCTGGCCGAAAACCCGCCGGCCATTCCGCTCGTCGTCACGCTCACGGACAAGGCCATGCACACGATTTTCTTCAATGTCCCGGCGGTGTACCGCTGGACCGACGCCGTGCGTGGCGAGCAGGTGCGCAACGTCGACGTCGTCCCCGAGGCCACGGCGAACCTCGGCGCGGGCGTCTACGTCTTCCCCGACGCCCAGCCGAAGCCGGTCACGGCCTGGCTGCGCAACTTCTCGGGCGCCGGTACCGTGACCGTGCGCCTGCGCGCGCCGCAGGGGTGGAGCACCGAGCCGCCCTCGATGCCGGTGACGTTCGAGAACAAGGGCGACGAGGCCCACGTCACGTTCCGCGTCACGCCGCCGAAGGGCGAGCAGACCGCGACGCTCGCGGCCGAGGTCGAGCTGGCCGGCGGCAAGAAAGTGATGCTGGGGATCAACGACATTCAATATCCGCACATCCCCTACCAGCGCGTTTTCGGCGACTCCGCGGCGAAGCTCGTGCGCGTCGACGTCGCCAAGCGCGGCGCGCACGTCGGCTACATCATGGGCGCCGGCGATGACGTGGCCGAGGCGCTGAGGCAGATCGGATACGACGTCACGCTGCTCAGCGACGCCGACCTCGAGCGCGGCGACTTCGGCAAGTACGACGCCATCGTCGCCGGCGTGCGCGCCTACAACACGCGCAAGCCGCTGCGCCTCGTCCATCCGAAGCTGATGGAGTACGTCAAGAACGGCGGCACGCTGGTCGTGCAGTACAACAGCACCTCGCCGCAGCCGCTGCTGATCAAAAGTCCCGGGCCGTATCCGTTCACCGTGTCGAGAGATCGCGTGACGGCCGAGGAGGCGCCGGTCACGCTGCTCAAGCCCGACCATCCGCTGCTGAACGTCCCGAACAAAATCCGCCCCGAGGATTGGAACGGCTGGGTGCAGGAGCGCGGGTTGTACTACACGGAGGGTTGGGATCCGCGGTACGAGACGCTGATCGCCACGAACGATCCGGGCGAGCCGTCGAAGCCGGGCGGGGAGCTGTACACGCGGTATGGGAAGGGCGTGTTCGTGTACACGTCGTATGCGTGGTTCAGGCAGTTGCCGGCGGGCGTGCCGGGGGCATATCGGCTGTTTGCGAATTTGGTGTCGGCGCGGTGACGGATAAGGCGTTCCGCCGTCTGTACGCGCTCGTCATCGGCGAGCTCGCGATTGTCATCCTCGTCTTCTACCTCTTCACGAGGATCTTCCGTTGAGCCGTCTCGACTGGATCGTCCTCGTCGGCACGCTCCTCCTCCTCGTCGCCTACGGCGTCTGGAAGGGGCGGCGGCAGCGGCGGTTGGCGGCGTACCTCCTCGCCGACCGCCAGCTCAAGTGGCCGACGATCGCGCTCTCGATCATGGCTACGCAGGCCAGCGCGATCACGTTTCTGTCGACGCCCGGCCAGGCCTACGCCGACGGCATGCGCTTCGTGCAGTTCTACCTCGGCCTGCCGATCGCCATGGTCATCCTGGCCATCACCGCCGTCCCGATCTACCACCGCCTGCGCGTCTTCACCGCGTACGAGTATCTCGAGACGCGCTTCGGCGTCGGCACGCGCACGCTCGGGGCATTCCTCTTTCTGCTGCAGCGCGGGCTCTCCACCGGCATCACCCTCTACGCGCCGGCGCTGATCGTCTCCGTGCTCCTCGGCTGGAACCTGCACGTGACGAACATCGTCATCGGCGTGCTGGTCATCGTCTACACCGCCTTGGGCGGGACGAAGGCCGTGTCGTGGACGCACGTCCATCAACTGCTCATCGCCCTCGGCGGGATGGCCATCGCCCTCATCCTCGCCGTGCGCATGCTCCCGCACGACGTCGGCCTGCTCGAGGCCGCGCGCGTGGCCGGACGCATGGGCCGCCTCAACGCCATCGACTTCTCCTTCGACCTGACCACGCCGTACAACTTCTGGTCGGGACTCTTCGGAGGCCTCCTCGTGGCGCTGTCGTACTTCGGCACGGATCAATCGCAAGTGCAGCGCTACCTCACCGGCGAGAGCGAGGCGGAGAGCAAGCTCGGACTGCTGATGAACGGGATGATCAAGGTGCCGATGCAGTTCTTCATCCTCTTCGTCGGCGCGATCGTCTTCGTCTTCTACCAGTTCATCGCCCCGCCGCTCTTCTTCAACAGCGTGGAGCGCGCGAAGGTCGGCGCCTCGGCGGAGTACGCACAGCTGGAGGCGAAGCATCGGCAGACGTTCGAGGCCAAGCGCGCCGAGGTGCACCGGCTCGTCGAGGCCATGCGCGCGCACGACGCGAGCGCGACCGCGCAGGCGACCGCGCGCGTGCGCGAGCTGCAGAAAGAGGATGGCGTCACGCACGCCGCGGCGGTCTCGCTGATCCGCAAGACCGACAAGGCCGCCGACACGAACGACACGAACTACATCTTCCTCACCTTCGTCGTGCAGACGCTGCCGGCAGGGCTGGTCGGATTGCTCCTCGCGGCGATCTTCTGCGCGGCGATGTCGGCGACGTCGTCGGGGCTGAACTCGCTGGCGTCGACGACGGTGGTCGACGTGGTGACGCGCCTGCTCTGGCGCAACGCCACCGATCATCAGTACGTGATCGCCTCGAAGCTCATGACGGTGTTCTGGGGCCTGTTCGCCATCGGCTTCGCGGAGTTCGCCAGCCGCCTCGGCTCGCTGATCGAGGCGGTGAACATCCTCGGCTCGCTCTTCTACGGCACGATCCTCGGCATTTTCCTGCTGGCGTTTTACACGAAGCGGATCGGCGGCACGGCCGTCTGCCTCGGCGCGATCATCGGCGAGGCCGCGGTGGCGTGGTGCGCGATCTACACGAACGTGGCCTGGCTGTGGTGGAACGTCGTCGGCCTCGTGGTGGGGGTGATCGCGGCCGGAGCGATTCAGGGGCTGCTCACGCTCCGTCATCCTGAGCCGCAGCGACGGCGAAGGATCTCAGGCTTCCCAACCTGAGATCCTTCGCTTCGCTTCAGGATGACGTTATTTCTTTTTCCACTCGCTGATCGATTTCTCGATCTCGCTCTTCATCTCGGCGTTGTCGCCGACCATGGCCAGCGCGGCCTCGGCGTCCTTGATGGCCGCGGCGGTGTCCTTCGCCTTCGCCTCCATCTGCGCGCGCAGGTAGAGGTTCTGGTACGTCGCCTTCGCCTTGATCGACTGGTCGAGCCACGTGCGCGCGTCAGCCATCTCGCCGGCGTTGTTGGCAAAGCTCGCGGCGTTCAGCGGCGTGCGCCAGTCGTCGGGCTTCGCGGCGGCCACGGCGGTGCGCGCCGCGGCGAGCGTCTTCGCCGTCGAGCCGGTGCCGATCGTGAACGGCACGGCCAGGCGCTCCCAGCGGATCTCGACGGTGGCGTAATCGGCGGAGACCGACGGGAACGTGAACTCCAGCAACTCCGTCATCGGGGCCATGTGCGGGTGCTCGGTGACGCGCAACGCGTCCTTGGTCTGGTCGTAGCTGAACGAGCCCCACTGCTTGGCGACGGTGTTGAAGATGACCGTCCACTCGGTCTTGCCGGGAATCGTGTGCAGCGAGTACGTCCCCTTGGGGAGCGGCTTGCCGTCGATGGTGACGTCGTCGCTGAAGCTGATCGTGGTGGCCTCGTTGGCGCCGGTGCGCCAGACCTTGTCGTACGGCACGAGCGTGCCCCAGATCGGCCGCCCCTTCACGCCGGGGCGGTGGTAGTCGATGGTGACGTCGGTCGTGCCGACGCTCTGGGTGATCGTGGAGTGCGGGCTGGCCTGCGGGTAGCGCATCTGGGCGAACAGCGGAAGCGCGAAAAGGAGCGAGAGCAAAGCAAGTTTTCGCATAATGCCGCGCAGTGTAGACTGTCCGCCCTATGGCCGCCATCCCATTCACCGGAAATTACGAAGACCTCTCCACCGACCGCGGTTTCCAGTTCAAGTTCTATTGCGAGAAGTGCCGTAACGGGTACATGTCGTCGTTCAAGACGTCGACCGTCGGCGTGCTCGGCTCCGCCGCGCGCGCGGCCGGCAGCCTCTTCGGCGGCTTCTTCGGCAACGTCGCCGACAGCTCCTACGAAGTGCAGCGCGCCATCGGCGGCTCGGCACACGACTCGGCGCTCAAGGACGCCGTGGCCGAGATCGCCCCGATCTTCAAGCAGTGCACGCGCTGCGGCCAGTGGGTCTGCAAGCCGGTCTGCTGGAACGAGAAGGCCGGGCTCTGCGAGAGCTGCGCGCCCGACCTCGACGAGGAGATGGCCGCGGCCCAGGCCGAGGCCGCGCGCGAGCAGATCCAGCAGAAGGCCCGCGAGGTCGACTGGACGAAGTCGCGCAACGTGGAGCAGGTCTCCGGCGCGGTCTGCCGCGAATGCGGGGCGAAGACGCAGGGAGCGAAGTTCTGCCCCGAATGCGGCGCTTCGCTCTCGCCGAAGCGCAAGTGCCCGGGGTGCGGACACGAAGCGGAGGGGACGGCGGCGAAGTTCTGTCCGGAGTGTGGGCAGAAATATTAGTTGTTAGGTTCTTAGGTTCTTAGTTCTTAGGTGGTCTTGCAGACGCTACGTCGTGGCCTTCGTGGCCGGTGTCCTCGATGCGGTGAAGGGGCGCTGTTCGTGCGCTTTCTGAAAACGCATGAGTCGTGCTCCGCTTGCGGGCTCGTGTACCAGTCCGACTACGGCGACACCTGGCTCTTCATCATCATCACCGACCGCATTCCGATGCTCTTCGGCATCGCCGCGCTCTACTTCGGCTTCCGCGCCGGCAGCTGGCTGGCGAACGCGGCGTTTTTTCTGGCGCTGGCGGTGCCGATCGTGGCCACGATCCGCGCCCGCGTCGGCCTGGCGCTGGCGTTGGATTACCTCTCGCATCGCTGGTTCGCGGCATGACCGTGATCGTCCTCTTTGGCGGCCCCTCCGACGAACGCCACGTCTCCGTCGCCTCGGCGCAGGCGATCGTGCGGGCGCTGCCGGACGTACTGGCGTGGTTCTGGGCGCCGAACGATGCCGTGCACGACGTCGCGCTCTCCGATCTCCTGGCCCACCAGCGTCCCTTCGAAGCCGACTTCGCCCCCTCGCGGCCGGCGTCGTGGCCGACGTTGGAGCAGGCGCTCGATACGCTTCCCGTCGACGATCCGGTCTTCCTCCTCGCCCTGCACGGCACGGGCGGCGAGGACGGCGTCGTGCAGCGGATGCTGGAGCGGCGCGGCATCCCCTTCACCGGCTCCGGCTCCGAGGCCAGCGCGGCGGCGTTCGACAAGGCGCGAGCGAAGGAGACGGTCGCGGGCAAGGTGCGCACGGCCGAGTCGCATGTCGCGCGCGACGGCGATGAGCTCGCCGATGTCGCGCGGGAGATGCTGAGGCGGCACGAGAAGATCGTCCTCAAGCCGCTGGCCGGCGGATCGAGCCGCGGGCTCTTCTTCGTCGAGCGCGACGGCGACCTCCCCGAGGTCCTGCCGGTGCCGTACATCGTCGAGCAGTTCGTGGGCGGACGCGAGCTGACCGTCGGCGTCGTCGACATGGGCGACGGCCCGTTCGCGCTGCCGGTGATCGAGATCGAAGTCGATCCCGGCCGGGCATTCGACTATCTCGGCAAATACCTCGGCAGTGGCACGCGCGAGATCTGCCCCGCGCGGATTCCCGAGGCCATGCGCGACGGAGCGCAAGCCTCCGCGCTCGCCGCCCACCTGGCGCTCGGATGCCGCGGCTACTCGCGCACCGACCTCATCGCCGTCGCCGACGACGAGATCTACTTCCTCGAGCTCAACACGCTTCCCGGCCTGACGGCGGCGTCGCTCGTCCCGCAACAGCTCCGCGCCGCCGGCATCTCCTTCGAGGAGTTTCTGCGGCGGCAGCTGGAGCTCAGTCGTTCGACGCCTTCGGGTTCAGCACGGTGAGGCGCCCGTCCGTCTTCGGCACGAGCGGCTCCTTGTGCTTCTTCAGCGCGGCCACGAAGAGGTCGCGCAGGGCCAGGCTCTGGTCGATCGACTTCCGCTCCGGCGCCACCTGCTTCATCAGCGCGCCGAGACCTTCGCCGCCGGTGACGAGGAAATCGGGGACGACGACTTTGTAGAGCTTGTTCGGGTCGAGCGGGTCGCCGTTCGGCAGCGTCACCGAGACGAGGCGGTCCTTCGGCTTGGCCGCGTCGTACGTGTAGCGCAGGCCGCTCGGCTGCAGCGCGCCGCGGCCGGCGCTCGTCGTGATGCGCAGCATCTCCGTGACCTGCGCGCCGGTCAGCGTCACCGTGGCCGGGAAGTTGTCGAACGGGCTGACCTCGAAGATGTCGCCGTACTTCAGCTCCCCCTTCGGCAGCGTGGAGCGGATGCCGCCGCCGTTGATGAAGGCGATGTCGGCGCCGGTGGCCTCGCGCATCAAGTCGGCGAGGAGATCGCCGAGGGGCGACTCGATCGAATACCCCTTCGCGAACTCCGCGGTCGTGCGCACGCCGAGCGGCTCCATCCGCTTGGCCTCGACCTGGTCCTGGTACGGCTTGAGCAGCGCGGCCATCTTCGCGTCCGGCGCGATGGTCTTCCCTTCGAAGACGCGCGGCACGAGCGGCGCGCCCGCGGGAGCGAGCTTCGGATCGCACGTCGTCGTCTTCTCGAACACCTTCGCGCAGATCATCGTCAACGGACGCAAGTCGTATTTCGCCACGCGGTGCCGGGCGGGATCGACCCAGAGATCGAGCATCGAGAACTCGCGGCTGTAGTTGAGCGCCTGCAGCACCGGCACGCCTTCGATGACCTGGCGCATCTGCGAATGCGTGTGCCCGGCGAAGTAGGCGTCGATCGTTCCTTTCGGAATGGCGGCCAGGAAGCGCATGACCTCCTGGTTCGTCTCGCAGCTGGCCACGTCGTGGATGTCGTTGACGTCCTTGCAGCGCCCGCCCATGTGAGCGATGACGATGACGGCGTCGGCCCCCTGCGCGCGCAGCGCGGCCGCTTCGCTGACCGCGGCCTTGACGGGATCGGTGAACGACAGCGCCGTCACGTTGGCCGCCTGCGTCGTCACCGGCGTGTCGGGCGTGGAGAGGCCGATGATGCCGATCTTCGCGCCGCCGACTTTGACCATGGCCGAGCGATGCACCCACGCCGGCGTCTTCCCGGTGGCTTTCTCGCTGATGTTCGCGGAGAGGAACGGGAACTTGGCCTGGGCGACGCGCTCCTTCAGCGCGCCGAGGGGATCGTCGCCGGGATCGCGGGGAACGGACTTCTCACGGCCCACCGGACCGTAGTCGAACTCGTGGTTGCCGACGGCGACGGCGCTGTAGCCGACGGCGTTGTAGGCGTCGACGAGCGGCTTCCCCTCGAAGTAATTCGACTCCAGCGTCCCCTGGAAGACGTCGCCGGAGTCGACGACGATGACGTGCCCCGGGTTCGCCGCGCGCAACGCCTCGACGTAGCCGGCGAAGAGCGGCAGGCCGCCATACGGCGGGCTCGCGTCACGATGGCCTTCGAACCAGCCGTGGACGTCGGTGGTGCCGACGACGACGACGTGCACCGGCTCCGCCTGGGCGAAGGAGACACCGGCAGCGAGGAAGAGAAGGAGGGGGATCAGCCGTTTCATGAAGCTGCGCATTATAAAATTAGGTGACGGGGAACAGGTAACAGGGAACAGGGACAGGAACCTGTCACCCGTCACCTGTTACCTGTTCCCTGTCACCTACAATGCGCATGATCTTCAAACTAGCCGCGAACGCCCTCGCGTTGATCCACCTCTCGTTCATCCTCTTCGTCGTCTTCGGCGGGCTGCTGCTGCTGAGGTGGCCGAGGCTGATGTGGATCCACGTCCCTGCCGCTGTGTGGGGAGCGCTGATCGAGTTCGCCGGCTGGTACTGTCCGCTGACGTCGATGGAGAACGCCATGCTGCGCCGGGCCGGGCAGTCCGGCTACACGGGCGGCTTCGTGGCTCATTACCTCTTCGGGTTGATTTACCCTGCCGGCCTGACGCGAGGGACGGAGATCGTCATCGGCGTGATCGTCCTGGCCGTGAATGTGAGTGTGTACGTGAAGGTATTCCGCTGATGCTTCCTTCTGCAATTCCGCAACATCCCGTCGAGACGACGGACAAAGAATTCGACCAGCTCGGCCTGAGCGCCGCCATCGTCGACGTCGTGAAGAACATCGGCTTCGAGCATCCCACGCCGATCCAGGCCGCGGTCATCCCGACGGCGCTGGAGGGGCGCGACCTCGTCGGCCTGGCCCAGACCGGCTCGGGGAAGACCGCCGCCTTCGCCCTGCCGATCGCCGAGCGCCTCGTGCACGGCCGCGGCGTGCGCGGGCTGATCCTCTCCCCGACCCGCGAGATCGCCCTGCAGACGCAGGCCTTCCTGGAGTTGTTCGGCGCGAAGCACAACCTGGCCACGGCCTGCCTCATCGGCGGCGTGCGCATGCGCCCGCAAACGGAGGCGCTCCAGAAACAGCCCGACGTCATCGTGGCCACGCCGGGGCGTTTGCTCGATCACGTCCGCCAGCGTCACGTGACGCTCGAGGCCATCGAGCAGCTCGTCCTCGACGAAGCCGACCACATGCTCGACCTCGGCTTTCTCCCGCAGATCCGCGAGGTGCTGCGCCGCCTCCCCCGCGAGCGGCAGACGATGATGTTCTCGGCGACAATGCCCGACTCCATCGAGATGATCGCCCGCGAGTTCATGCGCGAGCCGGTCATGATCGACATCGCTCCGAAAGGCGCCGCCGCCGGCATCACGCACCGCCTCTACCTCGTGCGCACGGAGGACAAGCGCAACGCGCTGATGGCCCTCTTGAACGAGGAGCTCGGCTCGACGCTCGTCTTCGCCCGGCGGAAGATCGACGCCGAATGGCTCTACCACGTGCTCGAGCGCAAGGGGCACCCGGTGTCGCGCATCCACTCGGATCGCTCGCAGGGGAAGCGCGTGCAGGCGCTGGAGGGCTTCCGGGCCGGATCGCACCGCATCCTCGTGGCCACCGACATCGCCGGCCGCGGCATCGACGTGCCGGGAATCGAGCACGTGATCAACTTCGACATCCCCGAGGCCGTGGAGGACTACGTGCACCGCGCCGGACGCACCGCGCGCGGCGCAGCGCTCGGCATCGTCTCGACGATCGCCACGTGGCAGGACATCCCCATGGTCCGCAAGATCGAGGAGACCCTCGGCGAGAAGATCGCGCGCTGCAAGGTGGCGGGGATCGAGCCGTGGGAGGAGATGGAGAAGCCGGCGCGGCGGACGCGCACGCGAGTCTGATTAGCCCCAGAACTTCCACTTCGGCTTCGGCGGCGCGTCGTCGATGCCCTCTTCCCACTCCACGACCGGCATCGAGGCGACGAGGTTGTCCGGCTGCGCGCCCGCGTTCAGGGCCGCGTTCACGGCCTGCACCTCGGAGCTCTGCAAAGCCACTTTGGAGACGACGTCGATGCCGAACTCCTTTCCGTACGCCGGCGCGAGGCGCAGGGTCTCGCTGAAGAACGGCTCGTCGGCGAGGTGCTTCTCCGTCCGCTCGTCGCCATGCACGAGCAGGTAGGAATCCGACAGCGACATGCCCATGCCTTCGAGCAGAACCGCGCGGCCGAGGGCGAGGGGGACGAAGCGGACGACCATGGCGGCGTTGGCGCGCGAGAGGCCGCCGCGAATCAAGAGGACCCGCAGGAGGCTCTGGTCGGTCGTGCCGTGCTCGGCGAGGATGGGAATGGCCCGGCGGATGGCGGTGGGGATCATCGATGCACATCCGCCTGGTCGGCCATGACGATGGTCCCGTCCTCGAGAGCCATTTCGTATTGGATGATGTCACCGGAAGCGTATCCCTGGCGAATCTTTCCGCGGCCCCGCGGGCTGACCACGACGTCGCCTTTGCGGAAGGTGAACGTCGAGCCGGGATCGTCGAGCGTCTTCAGCCCGTGATGCCAGTGGATCTGAAACGGACCGATGGCGTGGACCTGCACGATCGCGCCGTCGGGACACCAGCCGAACATCGTGCTCCCCTTCGGCGCGAAGGCGTAGTCGCCGGCGTGCAGCGGCGTGAGCGCGGCGCGGTCCCATTTGCCGGCCACGGCGAAGTACCACGTGCCCTGCACGACGGTGATGTTCTCGTCGACCGGATGCGAGTGCAGCGGGATCTTCGTCCCGGGCAGCTCGTGGATGCGCATGACGAACGGCTCGCCGGCCTTCTCGGGATCGCCGCTGAGGATCTCGACGTCTCCCGAGGGCACGCGCAGCGGCACGATGTGCGGGGCTCGCCCGGCGGCGGAACGGGTCACGCCCGAGGCCGCGGAAAAGGCCGAGGAGGGCTGCCCTTTGCAGGCCAGCGCGAGAAGGCAGGCCATCGCGACGAGCTTCATGGCAGCAACCTCACTGTCCTGGCGAAGAGCGGCACGGCCGCGTCGCAGTCGACGCCCTCGTCCGGCGTGCCGCCGCCACATTCGATCCCGACCCATCGCCCCTCGGGCGTCTTGGCCACGATGATCTGCGTGGTCGTGCTGAAGACGCGCGACTCGCCGTCGCGCAGCAGGGACTGGTCCTTGATGTAGCCGCGGGCGAACGGCGTCGCCTGAAGGCCGCGCAGCCGTCCGACGTGGAACGGCTCGGCCTTGTCCAGCACCCCGCGGAAACCGGGGACACCGACCTCTCCCTGCTCGTTCGTCTCGAACTCCATCTCCCGATACACCGCGTCGCGCGATACTTTCGGCACGAAGAGCTCGATCCGGAGCGGATGGTCGGGAGCACCCCACCGCGATTTTTCCCGGCCGGGCCAATGCGGCGGGACGATTCCGATCTCGCATTGCACGGCCTTGTTCTCCGTGTCGGTTTCGATCGAGGCTTTCCATCCGTTCGGAACGGAAAAGTGAATGCCGCACATCGTCACGGCGACCGCGGCGATCAGCATCGCGTTCATGGCAACTCCACTCCGAATTTTGCGCGCAGCGCGGCGCGCCAGGCCTCGGCGTCGATCGGCTCCTCGCGACGCACGCCGTTTTCCGTGACGATCAACCGATCCTCGGCCAGGGTGATGCGGCCCGTCATCGTGGCCAGCGTGCAGACGCGCTTCTGCGTGAACGACGAGCGCGGCGAGGTCTGGTGGTAGCGGCACATCTCCGCGTAGTCGGCGAGCGGATGCGGCTCGAGCGAGAAGAGGTACTCGGGCTTGTCCGAGGAGAGCAGCCAGTCGCGGGCGTCGCGCTGCTCGATGCGGAAGGTGCCGGCGGGGTCGCGCTGCTCCCCGCGCTCGTCGAGGCGGAGCGGGTGGAGGAAGCACTCGCCGAAGCCGACGTCGGCGAGCCAGCGCTCGCCGGCCGCGCGCACGAGCAACGTCATATGGTCGAACTCCGGGCTGGTCGTGCCGTCGGCGCGCGGCACGCGCGCGGAGAGCATGTCGACGTCGAAGCCGAGGGCGCGCAGGAGCGCGGCGAAAGCGCCGTTGAGCTCGTAGCAGAAGCCGCCGCGGCGCTGGCGGACGACTTTGTCGAGGATGCGCTGCTCGTCGGGGACGATCTCGCGGCCGAGGTGAATGTCGAGGTTCTCGAACGGGACGGCGAGGAGGTGGCGCTCGTGGAGGGCGCGCAGGACCTCGGGCGTCGGCTCGCGCGCGCCGTCGTAGGCGATGCGGGAGAGGTATTCGTCGATCATTCGCGGCGCCATCGGAGGCCGGCGCGCAGCGCGCGCGGCTGTCCAAGTGTAACAACCGGCGTGGCCCCTGCCTCGATGCGCGCGTTCGTCACGTTCTCGATGGCGGCGTAGACGAAGCCGTGCGAGACGAAGAGGTCGATGGCGGTGTAGCCGCGCAGCGGGAACTGGTTGAGATCGTCGTCGAACTGCCGCGACGACCAGCGCACCTGCACGCCGGCGGCGTCGCGCCACGTCGCCTGCGCGGTCACGGAGCTGCGCGGCACCTGCGGCGTGCGCCGGCCGGTGGAGAGCGCCGCGTCAACGAAGAGCCAGCCGGCGGAGAGGCGCCAGTCGTTTCCGACGCGGCGGTCGGCGTCGAGCTCGAGGCCGCGCGAGCGGCTGCTGCCCTGGTTCCGGCGCTGCCGCGTGATGAGCGACGGCGTCGTCGACAGCGTCACGTTCGAGATCGTGTCGTCCGTCGTCATCGAGAAGAGCGTGGCCCGGAAGGAGGCGACGCGCAGGCCCGCTTCCACGGCCGACAGACGCTCCGGTCCGAGGGCGCCGTTGGCGAGGGTGAGGACGTTGCCGACGCGGAAGTTGCGCAGCAGCTCGTTCAGCGTCGGGGCGCGGAAGGCGCGGTAGGCAGCGGCGGTGAGGGCGACGCGGTCATTCGCGCGCCAGATCGCGGAGAGGCGCGGCGACCACGCTTCCTCGTCGCGCCAGCGGTCGAGGCGCAGCGCGCCGGTGACGGTGAGCGACGGCGCGACGAGGACGGAGTCTTCGACGAAGGCCGCGGTCGTCCGCTGCGCGCCTTTCGTGCGCGTCGTCCCTTCGATGTCGGTGGCGACAACGTTGCGCTCCTCGACGCCGGCGACGAGCGCGTGGCGGTCGCCGAGGCCGTGCGCGAATTGGAGCGAGCCGCCACGGGCGCGGGAGGGGACGCGCTGGTCGACGGTGAGGCGCTCGGAGTTGCGGTCGGCGGCGACGGCGGAAAACGTCTGGTGATAGCGCTGCTCGCTGCCGTACATCCGCGCGATCAGCGGCCCGGCGTCGGCGCCGAGGGCGAGCTGGCGGAAGCTCGTGTCGTTGATCTGCAGCGGCGTGCCGTTGTCGCGCGACTCGGCGTAGTGCGCGCCGCGGACGAACGCGCGCGCGCCGTCGCCGAAGGCGCGCTCGATCGTGGCGTCGATGGCGGCGTGGCGCGCGTTCGCGTTCGTATCGACGGGACCGCGCTGCTCCGGGGCGACGAGGACGTAGCCCGCGGTACGGAGAAGATCGGCGGCGACCTTGCCGCGCCACGCGCCGATCGCCTGCGCGGCGAAGAGCGAGAGCGTCTGCGTCCGCTCCGAGCCGGCGCTCACGTCGGCGGCGACGCCGGCGTCGCGGCGGAGGAACTGCACGACGCCGCCCATGGCCGCGGAGCCGTAGAGATCGGAGGCGCCGCCGCGGAGGACCTCGACGCGGTCGAGCGCCGCGCGCGGGACGCGGCCCCAGTAGATCCAGCCGCCGAAGGGATCGTTGAGGGGGATGCCGTCGTCGAGGACGAGCGCACGCGACGCGCCGCTGGCGCCGACGCCGCGCAGGGAGACGCCCTGCGAGGTCGGATTCGCCGCGCGCGAGTTGGTGCGGCGGAAGAGCGCGAAGCCGGGAACCTGGCGCAGAGCGTCGTCGGGCGCCGGCGTGTTCAAGATCGCGGCACGGTCGAGCACGACCACGCTCGCCGGCGTGTCGGCCAGCCGGGTTTTCGTGCGTGTGGCCGTGACGGTGATCGAGTCCTGAGTGCTGAGTGCTGAGTGCTGAGTGGCCTGCGGTTCTGCCGTTTGTTCGGCGAGCGTCAGCAGGATCGCAATCGTCAACATACTCAGCACTCAGCACTCAGCACTCAGC